>NC_015562.1:1236131-1545164 GCF_000214415.1 Methanotorris igneus Kol 5 | reverse complement strand
TCTCTCCAAAATTTTTAACATACTTTTACCTAAAAGAGGAAACACCAATCCCATTTCTTTTTTATTATCCGAATTTACAAGTAATATGTTCTCATCTATTAGGGAAAGATTTATTCTATAATCTTTCTCAATAGGAAGAAATATGACTCCAGATCTTATATTACCTCCTTTTGAAATAACTATCCCTTTGTTTTCAATCTCTAAACTTCTTATCAATCTTTTAATTAAATCAATATAATCGTTGAAAAGTTTAGTGTTTATATCATACTCGTACTTTTCATAGGAGAATATTGTCATAATTGAACCTATTAATATTAATCCAACACCTATATTAAAAAAATAAAATATATCTTCTAAGTATCCATAAATTCCCAATGAAATTCCAAATATAACACATAATCCACCAATTACCCTTAAGATATTCATTCGATCCCCTTAAATAAGTTCTTCTTTTTCTTTTACATTAACCCATAAGTGTAGTTCTCTATAAACCTTTCTTTCATCATCTTTTAATAATATAAACTCTATCTTATGTCTTCCAGGGATAGAAATAGAAAAGTTTAAAGGGATTAGTATAGTTTCATTATTTCTTAAATATACCTTTTTTGATAGTGCATATTTGTAGGAAAGAGTCTCATTCCACTTATTTAGGATTGTAATATTTACAGTGTAATTGTAATCATAAACTTTATCTGAAAGAAAAGCCAAGATCGTATAGTTCATATCTTTATACTCATGATTACTAACACCAATAAATACCATAGCTGATTCATTAATTAATAAATCTGTAGGATAATCATAGGCTTTTAAATCTTTATTTAATATATAAAATTCAGTAAATCTCTCTCCTATTTTTGGGGCATATATTAAGTAAATTGTCCCTATAATGCATAAAATTAAAAGAAATAGTAAAAAATATGTTAAAATTTTCTCTAATTTCATATTCATTCTTACTACCTTGGTATTGTTTTATTCTTTTAAAGTTTATATTTTCAAACTTAAAGAGTGATAATTCCACATAAAGAGATTAATATTTAATTTAATATTTAAGCATAATTTTTAACCAAACTTTTATCGTCATGTTTTGTCCCTTCATATTACCGATATTATTTACACCAAATACCTTTTTATTACTTACTGATGCGAAATATAGTCGTGTGCGAAATAGTTGAATAATCTACGATTATTCAACTTCCCTGCAACCGAATGTTGCAGTGGATTTTTAAACTTATTTATACGTTAATGAATTTTTAAATAATCGTTATGCATTCATTAAAATTTGAAATAGCTCTATAATCATTAAAAATTTACCAATAGCATATTTCCAAATTATACGGCAAAACCTAAAGGTTTTGCCAAATTTTCTAACGCATACGAATATAATTTTGGGATACCACAATGGCAAATATTACAAAGAAATGGCTTATGTCCTCCATGAATTGGTGTTATTATATAATAAGCATGAGATTGCAAAAGAAATAGTTGGATACAATAAAATCAAGTATTAAAAAGGGCTAAGGGATTGATGAGATTGCTACTAATCAAAATGAAGTTAATTCATGTTCATAAATATTTAAGTGTGAGATAAAAGTTAGATATTATTACTTTATGGAATTCTTTATAATTTTATTATTAACAAGCAATACCATTAAAAAGATGAAAGAAATTAATTAACATTCATAAATATTTAAATACGTGATGAGAATTAGAATTCCAACAATAAAAAAATAAAAAAGTTTTTAAATGATACACATCCAACAATTAGAATAGAAATGCTAAATGTTGTAGAACATTTATTAAATTCGAGATACGAAAGTGTAGCAAATACATTACTACCAGAACTGTTAAGTTTAATTGACGATGAAAAATAGACTGAAAAAGGAGATTAATATCAATAATACCAAAATTGGTTGTTAAGGATGAAGACATCGATAGTATAATATGCAAATGCATAGACGCACTAAAAAAATGTGAAAATGACTTTGTAATGTATATATTAAGGTTATTGAACCAACTATCACCATCAAAAAAGTATGCTGAAGATGTGATAAATGTCTTAGATAAATTTGTGGATAATTATGATTTTGAAGATATAATTAGCAATATTTTGGAAAAATACAACAATATTATACAATAAGGGGTGGGAATAATGATTGATGCACATATCCATGCAGATACAAGACCTTATGAGGACTTTGAGATGATGGCATTATGTATGGATGGAGCGATAACATTAGCTCATGACCCATTTGAAATGAAATCCTCTGATGCTTGGGTTTCCCATGTTGAGAGATTAATTAATAATGATGTGAAAAGAGCACAGGAAAATGGGCTAAAATTGTTTGTGTGCGTTGGTATCCATCCAAGGGCAATACCAAAAGATTACGAAAATGCTATTGAAAAGATAAAAGATTTTGTTAAAAATGACGTTGTTGTTGGGATAGGGGAGATTGGATTAGAAAAGGCAACAAAAGAAGAAAAAGATGTATTTATAAAGCAGTTGTTGTTGGCGAAGGAGTTAGATTTGCCTGCAGTTGTTCACACTCCAAGAAGAAATAAAGAAGAGATAACAAAAATTATAATAGAGGAAATAAATTCACTCGACTTAAAGAATGAAAAGATTGTTATTGACCACTGCAACAAAAATACAGTGAAGGACGTTCTTGATATTGGATGCTATGCTGGCTTAACCGTCCAACCAAGTAAATTAACCCCAATGGAAGCAGTTGAAATTGTTAAAGAATTTGGTGGGGAAAAGATCTTGTTAGATAGTGATTCATCATCAGCACCATCTGATATACTAAGTGTACCAAAAACAGTATTAAAGATGAAGCTAAATGATGTTGATAAAGAGATTATAAACCTTGTTTCACACGAAAACGCAAAGAAATTGTTCAATTTGACAATCTAAATTTATTCTATACTAAATTTATTTGTTTTATTTTTTTAATGAGGTTGTGGTGATATTATGAGAAAATTGTATATTGCTATGGGTTTTATTTTTATTTTAATACTTGCATTAGTGGTCGGAGGAACCTTGATCCTCTTTTCAGATTTTGATTTTGGTAGAGGAAATATTGCTGTAATAAATATAGAAGGTCCCATAGTTCTAAAATCAGAAGATTCTGGACTTTTTGGGCATAGAAAAATGGGTGCATTGGATTATATAGATTTACTCGACAGAGCTGAAAAAGACAGTAACATAAAAGCCATTCTTTTAAAAATCAACTCTCCTGGAGGAGAAGTTATAGCAAGCGAGAAACTCGCAAGAAAGGTAAAAGAAGTCGCAAAGAAAAAGCCAGTCGTAGCTTACATAGAAACCATTGGAGCTTCTGGGGCATATATGGTTGCATGCCCAGCAGATTACATTATTGCAGAAAAGCACTCAATTGTTGGAAGTATTGGAGTTAGAATGGATGTTTTACATTATTATGGCTTGATGAAGAAATTAGGTATCAATGTAACAGTTATAAAAGCTGGGAAATACAAAGACATTGCTTCACCATATAGACCAATGACAGAGGAGGAGAGAGAATATTTAGAAAAGATGATAAACGAAACATATATGGATTTTGTAATTTGGGTTGCGGAGAATAGGAACTTAACTATAAATGAAACATTAAAAATTGCGAATGGAAAGATATACATGGGAAGTGATGCTAAAAAAGTCGGCTTAGTTGATGAAGTTGGAACAGAAGAAGATGCCATCAACATAACCGCAAAATTGGCAAATATAACAACTCCAAAAGTCGTTGAATACAAAGGTGAGGACTTCGGATTATTTAATGTGCTTTATAGTTTGCTTTATAGTTTTGGTTATGGGATTGGGGAAGGACTAGGTGAAGTTTTGGTAAAAATGGACTATAAACCATACAAAACATACATTATGAACTAATGGAGGGAGTTGATGAAGAAAATAACGCTCTTAGAAATTTTGGTCGTAGTGGCAATACTTACAACCTCTTTTGCAGTTGGATATAAGTTTTTGAAAAGTAATAACAACACTGAGTTTAGTGGAGATGAGATGTATAAATGTGCGTGGATTGCAGATAAGATTATAAAAAAAGGTTTTCCATTATATGCGGAGATAGAGGGTAGATGGACATCATCAAATGAAGAATTTAAAGATAAAGTTTTAATCACAAAAGCTAATGGGGGAACCTTATTTGCTATATACAAAAACCAAACAATAACGATTGGAGGAAAATTAGCATCAAAAGAAGATATAGCGGCAAATAAAATAAAATTAATGCCATTGGGAAACACCATAATAAAGTATGAATTAGCCCCTATCAATGCACATTCATTCAAAGATATAAAAACCAAGATAGACATTCCAGAGCATTTAACAGTTTTAGATGTTTATGTCTATGGAACTTTTGGTATTGATTCAAAAACCTATTCCCCATCTGAGCAACAAAAGATAAAGAACTATATTCAGTATTCTATACCAAATGCTAACCTGTATTTTACTTTTGGCGGGGTAATTTTCAACGGTAAGGTAAATTTAGATTATTTGGATGATTTAGATAACTTATTAAAACCAGAGAACATAACAACTTCAAATTTAGACGTTTATATTATAGTTAATGAAACAATAAGCCAAATAAACATGAGTAAATTAAAATTTAATGACGTAAGGCTGATAACATGGTCTTAAAAATCAAAGATTTTCAAAATCGAAGCGAAGCTAAGAGCTGCAAAATCCAAAAGATTTTACTTAATCTCTTTGAGAAAATAAACATAAATCAGTTGGAAATAAAACCCAATCATCTCTTTTTATTTTTGGTTTGTTTATTTTTGGTGTTTTCCAATGTTTCAATAACAACATCAATTTTGGTATTGTTGTCGTCGTTGTTTTTTTATGTTTCTTTTGAAGTTGGAGAAAAGTGGGGAGAATTAAATATTAAAAAAAGTTATAATCCACATAATATTTTTTGGTATAAAATCGGAGTATTTCTCATATTAATTGGGATTATTTTTACAATTCTTGATTTAATTTGGGTTAGAGGAATTCCACTGTTTGAACCTGCATCAAGAAAGTTTTTGAATGTTCAATTTACTATGCTTTCTCATCTTCTTCCCCTTGGATGGGCAATAGTTGTAAGTTCTTCAAAATTAAATGAAATCTCTAAAAATACACTGCCCAAATTTAATGAAATATCAAAAATAAAACATTTCCTTAAAGATTTCTGTAAGTTTGAATTGTCCTTATTCTCTGACAACACAATAAATATAAAAAGGATTATTGTCTATTCTTTAATATTCTCAATGTTCATAGGACTTTTAGGTTATAGAACACAAGTTATGGTTTTGCTATTGGCAACTGCATTTAGTGTGTATTACTCAAACAAAATAAAAACAAAAGATGTTTTGTTACTATTTTTGCTTATATTTTTGGTTTTGTTTGGTCTGTCAGTTTTTAGGTTGTATGTGCTTGGTGTTGAAGGGAATCCAATAACATCAAGAATAAACTTAACTATGAGCATCTTAGACATCCTAATCCAAAATTACGCTGGCTATTTTAATGGGGTTGTCCATGCATCAATCTTCTCATCTTGGAATCTAATTCCAGGACCTTCAAGTGGACCAAGAACAATAATAGCAAATAGCATTGGCGTTGGTGGGGTTACAATAACACCAACGATCTTTGGGGCTGTTGTAATGGATTATGGCATTTTAGGACTTATCCCATACTTTGGAATCCTTGGCATAATTATGGGCTTTTGTTATAAAGTGGCAAAAAAGGTTAAAGGTATCTGTTTGGGGTTTTATTCCATAATGGTTGCATATTTACTCGTTGGAATAGAAACAGGCATCTTAGATTTTGAGGTCGTTTTGTTTTATGTAATTGGATTTTTATTGTGTTTAAAAGAAGCATTTAAAAATAAAATAACAACTACTCTACATTAACTCAATTTTTATTTTTGACCAAATTTTTTATAGTTCTTCATTACACTTTCTAATCATTTCATAAAGTCAAAAAATAAAAAATCAAAAAATAGAAAATAAAATAGTTATTCAGTTCTCAAAAGTTCATCAACAATGATTTTCTTCAACTCATCAAGCCCTATATCCTTATCTGCTGATATTTTTATTACTCTGTAATCTTTAAGTTTTTCTTCAATTTCCTTCAACCTCTCCCCATCAACTAAATCAATTTTGTTTATTGCAACAATTATCGGCACCTTAAACAAGTCACTAACCTCTTTTAATAAATTTAGTTGCTCCTCTATGCTATACCCACAGTATTCACTTGGATCTAACACAAACAAAATCATATTTGCCAAATAATTCAATGCAAGAACTGCCTGCAATTCAATGTCATTCCTCTCATATAATGGCCTATCCAACACCCCTGGAGTATCAACAACTTGAATATCTTCTCCAATATAACCAACGTTTAACCCCTTTGTTGTGAAAGGGTAGGAATTAATTTCTGGCTCCGCACCGGTTAACTTTCTTAAAAGTGTTGATTTTCCAACGTTAGGATATCCTGCTATAACTAATGTTGGCAACTCCTTCACTGTTGGGAGGTCTTTTAATTTCTCCCTTGCAACAGCAAGAAATGCCAAGTTAGGATAAATTTGCTTTAATATAGATGCTGTTCTTCCAACAAACTCTCTCCTAAACCCTGATGCTTCTTTTGGAGTTTTTGCCCTCCTTGCTTTTTTTGCATATTCATTACCAAGTTTCTTTACAAGGTCTGACGCCCATTTCACGGCACCAAGTGATTTTTTAAATTCATCAATTCCAACCATAACTTCTACAAGTTCTTTATAGAATGGCTTCAACCTGTCTATTGATGGGGTTTTTGATATGATTTTTAATAAGTTATCTGAAACCACAGATGCCATGGTTCTAATTTTGTGTTCCTCAACGGTTCTTGATTTAAGTAATTTTGGAACACCTATTAGTGTAGTCCTTAATTCACTTGCTACCTTTTCACCTCTTCTATAGGCTTTGTCCATAAGTTCTTCTGGGGTTAAAATAGTTGGCATCTTTTTAAATGGGTTAGCATCTCCTTTTTTTCTCATGTTAATCACCTTATAAATTTTAATTTTAATTGTGTTAAAATAGAAAACTGTTAAATTATTTTTAATTCCCAAAAATAGGAATTAATTTAGACTTTTCACTATTTTGTTTTCGTTAGTTATTTAGTTTGCCATTATTTTTACTCTTCTTTTATAATAACAATACCTCTATTTCCATCAACAACAATCCTATCTCCATTCTTTATTTTTTCTATATCAACTTTATCGACAAGTGGAATTTTTCCTAAAATTGCCCCAGTGGATACAATTGGCTCGCATTCTTTATTAACAATGCCCTTCAAAATTCCTCTTTTTGCAAGACCATAAATTACATAAGAACCAACGGTGCTTCCTTTCCCATAAGGAAACACAAATATTTTATCTTTTAAACTCTCTCCATAGAGTTCACTATTTTTATCGATTATAATGCCTTTTTCATTAACCCCTCCCAAAAAAGAGAAGGGTTCTTTCGATACAATTGCTATCCCCTCTGCAATGCCCTTTGATATGCTCCTTCCTCTCAACTCCATATTTATCCCTCAAAACCATAAAAACGAAATTATTACCATTAGTTGTCGCTAAGAAAGCACCGCCCTTTAGGGCAGTGATGAATTCTGACAAAAACCTACGGTTTTTGTTATAGTTGTTTGCCAAATTTCTTGCATGAATTTAGATGCAACTAAATTTTTAAAAGGATGATAAATCAATTGTAAAATCCCAAATAAAGGTTAATTACTTCATACAATTTAATGAAGTTTTTGTTCATTTGTAAGGCAAACAACTATACTCTCCTCGCTTGCGCTCGGAGATTGGGGAGGCGGGTGGGACAAGCATAAGTTATATATAATCGAATTTAGCATATCATTTATTGCCCCCAGTCCACGTTATTAATGGGTGGGATTTTCGAAAATCCCACCGCTGGGGGCGTTGTGTTGAGAGAAGGTATCCCCGAATCTCCTAAACGGAGATAGGGGTAGTGGCTTTGGCGGAGCCGGGGAGGGCGAGGTTTTTAACCTCTGCTCTCCCGAAACTCCGCCCTTTAGGGCGGAGAGCCGTCATATATGATGGCACTTAAGAATTTTTCGCAATATTTGCATCTAATTTTTAATGGATTTTTGCTTTCTATGACAAATTTTCCTTCAACATTCTCCCTATTTGTTATACAATTTGGATTTGTGCATTTTAAAAGTCCTTCAATATAATCTGGGATGTTTACTTTAAATTTCTCTACAACCTCACCATTCCTTATAATATTTATTGTCGCATCTGGGGCAATTAGAGCTATTTTATTTACATCATCTGAGCCAAGTTCTAATCCCTCTATTTTTAGAATGTCCTTTTTGCCCATCTTTTTTGAAGGAACATTCATAGCCAACATAACAGGTAAATCATCCGGTATCTTTAAGATGTTATAAACGTCAAGTGCCTTTCCACTTTTGATGTGGTCTATAACAGTGCCGTTTTGTATAGGTTTTACTTTTAGTTCTCTATTTTTCATGGCACACACCATTAAACAAAATTTAATAGTCAATAAGGAAAGTGCTTACAATAGAGCTAGGCTAAGGAAGGATGCCGAGCAAAGCAAGGCATCCTATCCGTTCCAAACCGAAGGTTTAGGTGATGAAATCCGAAGGATTTCATCGATTGATCAACTTTTACTAAATCAACTTTTACTAAAAGGTGAATTATAAATACCTAAATAAATAAAAATAAAATTATAAAAATAAGAAGAATTTAAGCAAATTTTGTGAATAAAAGCAGAAAGGAGAAAAATTATTCTACCTCTTCTTCTTTGAGTTTCTTACCAACAGTTTTTGGGTGATATCTTTCCCTATCAGCATCTATTTGTTTTTCAACTGATATTAAAGCATGTTTCAATACCTCAATGAAGTCCCATCTTTGTTTTTCTGATATGTATCCAATGTCCTCTCCTTCTGCCTCTAATCTCTTTGTCTTTGATAATTTTGGTGATGCATCTCCAACATACAACTTGTTTGGTGTTTTAACATATACAGTTATGTGGTAGTATGGTGTTCCCCCTTTGTCATGTTCTTTCTTAATGTTTATTTTTATCCAGTGTATTCTTCCTGCATGTTTAACCATTTTCTTAACTTCTGTTGCAATAATTCTTTCTGCCAAGTCCTTCATTTCCTCATCTAACGCCCCATGAAGTTCGACTTCAATCATCGCCCCCTTCTTCAAGTCAGCAATATACTTCATTATGTCCAATCTTGTTACAATCCCCCTCAACATCTTATTCTTTAAAATTGGAACTCCCCTAATGTCATATTCTTGCATTAATTTTGCAACATCTGCAACTGTAGCGTTTACATCTGCTGTTATTAATGGGGAACTCATTATTGACTTAACCGGTTGTCCCATTCTTGGGGTTTTTTCTCCTGAATATTCCCCAACAGTCATTCTTCTTTTTGGTTTGAAGACCTTCTTCAATATGTCATCTTCTGTAACAATGCCTATTGGATTTTCCTCATCATCAACAACTATTAATCTTCCAATGTTGTGTTTTCTCATTAATGACCTTGCTTTACCAATGCTTTCATTTTCATGTATGGTTATTGGGTTTCTTGTCATTATTTTTGATACTTCAACATCTTTCAAGATTTTTGAGGTTGCTGCCCTCTTCATTATGTCGTAGTCAGTTACAATCCCCACCAATTTACCCTTATCATCTACGATTGGTGCTGCTCTCTGCCCACTGTCGATTAATTCACAAACCGCATCCATCACTGGAGTGTCTTTGTGTATGCAGTGTGGTTTAAACATTAACTCCCCAACATGCTCATAAACTGATGAAGCCAACAACAAATCATGCATGGTTACTAAGTATAACTCCCCCCTCTCATCAACAACTACTAAGTTGTGGAAGTGGTTCTCTTCCATTATTCCTACTGCTTTTGTTATTGGCGTGTCTGGTGTTACTGTAACTACTTCCTTTGTTGCTATTTCTATTACTGGTTCGTTCAACATGTATCTCACCTTTTACTAAAATTTATTTTCATTATAATATAATTTAACTAAATTGGCTATTTAAACTTATCTCAAATTAAGATTGAAAAAAATTAATTTTTGGATTTTTACAACCTCATTGGTAGATTTCAATATCCATCTCCTTTATTTTTTACTCTTTATGTACTCGAGCATTCCTTTAAACATCCTAAGACCATCATCTGAACCCAGTATCTTTTCACTTGCCCTTTCTGGGTGTGGCATTAGCAATACACAGTTCCCATTCTCATTACAAACTCCTGCTATATTATCTATTGAACCATTTGGATTTGCATTTTCAGTAACTTCTCCATATTCATTGCAGTATTTGAATACAATCATATTTTTCTTATACATCTCCTGCAAAGTGTCCTCATCGACGTAGAATCTTCCCTCAGCGTGAGCAATTGGAATTTTTAAAACCTCTCCTTTTTTGTATTGGGATGTAAATGGTGTTTTATTATTTTCCACTCTAATATAAACCCACTTGCAGATAAACTTTGCATTTAAGTTGTTTGTTAATGTTCCGTAAGAAAATCCTGCCTCTAAACCAATCTGTGCTCCATTACAAATACCCAAAACTGGTTTTCCTTCTTCAACCATTTTTCTTAAGGCGTTTATTATTGGGGTTCTTGCACTAATCGCTCCAGCCCGTAAATAATCCCCATAGGAAAATCCTCCTGGTATAACAGCACCATCATAACTATCTAAATTCTCCTCAGTAAACCAAACAATCTCTGGCTCTCCTCCTGCCAATTTTACAGCATGATAAACGTCCATATCACAATTTGTCCCCAAAAACTTTGTTATTGCTATCCTCATTTTTCCAACCCCTCAAATTTTAAGGGCTATTTGTGTTTTAAAAAGGCTTTAAGTTATCTTTTAATTAACTGTAAAATTTCAAATAAGTTTATGCCTTCAATATATGGCTATAATTTAGATTTTTTACTCTAATTCAGATGAAATTACATTTAGAAACTCTCTTGTCAATATATTCATCTTTTCTGTTCTATTGGCAAGTTCTATGATTTTTTCTCTAATTCTCTCTTTATCACATTTTTTAATATCTCTTGCTTTTATGGTTTTTCTATTATCTGCCCTTGCATTTTCCTCTGCGGTTTTTGTGGTGATTACAATGATCTCCTCTAATATATTTGAAAGCTCCTCTACGGCCTCAGATGAGATGTTCATATCTGTGTGTTTTTTCATAATCCTTTTAATGGTTCCCTTTGGTATCAAAATAAAACCTCCAACTTAAATTTTCAATGGGATATATATTTAATATTATTTATTGATTGCTATTCCGAAAACACCTTAGACATGCATCCTGCAATTAAACCAGCAATGGCATCATCTAAAAATAATCCCAACTCCTTAATAATCCCAGGTTTTTTTGCATCATACCATCTGAAATTAAATATTGCTCTTGTCCCTGCGATCTCATTTGCTATTGCCATCCCAATAACCTCATCCACATATATATAGTTGGGATCTTCATCATAATTAAAAGGCAAATTACCTTTTTTTCCCTCCTCCTCCAACTTTACTGCTGCTATTAGCAAAGTGGAAACATTTGGATTGTTTAGTTCTTTTATTATTGTTTCTTTTAGTTTTTTCCTTATTTTTTCCTTCTCTTCCTCCTCACAAATGCAAAGTTCCATTCCAGAATCAACTAAATCCTCCAAAGTTATTCCAAAATTTTCAAGGATTTTCAATATATTCATTTTATCCCTCAAACCTCAATTTATATAACTTCTCCGCCAAACTAATTATATAATCCCTATTTTCTAAGCCCTCAATCCATTTTTTTGGTATATTGTTATAGCCATAATAAGCCCCTGCCATTGCTCCAACCATGGCTCCTAAGCTATCTGTATCCCCTCCAGCATTTACCGCCTTGATTATTGCATCCTTAAAATTATCTGTCCTTAAAAAACACAGTATTGCAGAAGGAACACATTCAATAGCATCTATTCCAGTTCCAAAAATCTCAAAACCCTTCTCAATATCTCTAATATCTTTTATTAATCCTATCCTCTCTGAAAATTTGGGACAAACGTTATTTATAAATTCACTGCATTCATTTACTAATTCTTCGTCTTTCCTATCCTTTAAAGCATTAAAAATAAAGAAACCTACTGCTAATGCCCCAGCAATTGCTTCATCATTGTTGTGTGTTATTTTTGATGCTTCAATGATGTTTCTCTTTAACTCATCTAAATCTCTACAATACAACGCTAAAGGAGCGACTCTCATCGCTGCACCACAAGTTTTTGAATTTATTCCCTCCAATTTTCCATTGATTAGGTTTTTTATGGCCTTTTCACTTGTGGGACCTATTCCCCTCGGTTCATTTTTATACCATTCTATGAGATTTTTTATGAATAACTCATCACTAAAACCTTCTTTTGTTATCGCCTCTGCAAGTGCAATGGTTTGTTGTGTATCATCAGTATATTGTCCCGCCTTTAAATAGGGCTTAAAATGATTCTCTGGGTTTTTGTAGTCATCTATTATTCCGTAGATTGACTTTATCTGCTCCTTTGTTAATCCCTCAGAAGGCATTCCCATTGCATCCCCTATAGCCACGCCAACCAAACAACCTTTGAACTTGTTTAGCATAAAATCACCAAAAAAATAATAAAAAATAAAACAAAAAATAAAAACGGAAATGTTTATTTAAAAAGCACCATAGCAATGTATGCAAAGATAATAATCAACATGGCAATAAAAAATATCTGTTGACTTCTCATCATCTTTTTTCTCTTTGCTATAAATTCTTCCTTACATTTTTGAGAACAAAAACTTTCCTCTGGAGGAATAGATATTCCACAGTTTAAACAATGCCTATGGGGAGGAATCATAATTTCACACTCAATTTTATTTTTACTATCTTTATTTTTGGTTATTTTTCAATTTATAATTTTATCCATGCATATATTTATAAATTTGGAATTTATTCTTCTGGCTCAATAACCGTCCCATTATGTCCGCCAATAACTGCCTTTAAAATCTCTTCTGGAACCCCTTTAACAACAACTGCCCTCATTTTTGCCCTATCTATGATTTTTGATGCCAATGGATCAACAACACCAGAAGAACCTGCTTTAATAGATGCTGATATGGTTAAATCAACGAGTTCCTTTGTTGTTATTTTCGTTAATTTTTTGGCATCTGCATATTTGTTTGGATCTTTGTCATAAACACCATCAACATTTGTCGCTATGATTAGCAAATCAGCATCAATAAATTCTGCCAAAGAAGCGGCAACAGCATCAGTTGTGTGTGCTGGATGAGTTCCACCCATAACCACAATTTTACCCATATTCAAAATAGTTTCTGCCTCTTGGAAGCTTGTAGGGACTTTTTTCATTGCATAATCTCCCAACGCTGCAATTAAAAGCATAGAGTTCATCCTTGTTGCCATAATCCCAATCTCATCACAGAACGATTCGTTTGCCTTAAGTTCCCTTGCAACAGATATGTAGTTCCTCGCTGTCCAACCACCACCAACAACAATACAAACATCATGACCCAAATCCTTTATTTTCTTAAATGTTTCCGCATATTCTTTAATTTTCTCTACAGAGGCTCCATCTTTTGGCATTATAACCGAGCCACCAAGTGCAAAAACAGCCCTCATCAAAAGCCCTCCATTAAGTTAAATTTACAGAATCCTAATTAGTTAAGTAATTAAAACTAAAAAAATTAGAATGTATTTTGTTATGGTTGCACAAAATATAATCCATAGAGATATTTAAGGTTTTACCTAAGTAATTTGAAAATAGAAACATTTAAAAATAGAAAATAATCAATATCCATAACTCATAAAAATAAGTAAGGATAATACATATACTGCAATGTGACTTAACCTCTTAAAGCCATCTTAATATCTTCAACTTTAACTGTCTTTCTACCTGCGTGCTTAGCTAATGCAGCAGCTTCTTGAGCAATGTTCATTGCAATTTCTTCTAAAGCCTCAGCAAAGAATTTACCTGCTTCTTCACTTACCCTCTCAGCACCTGCCTTCTTCAAGATTCTTACTACTGGTGCAACTGGAAGCTCTGCCATAGAATCACCTCGAAATTTTTATATTTTTAAATTGGATAAAAGGGTATATAAATTTTTCGGAAATTTTAGATAAAATTAGGTAAAATCTTAAGCTCTTTTCTGACACATTAACGTTACTTCATTTTTGGTATTTGCCCTTAAATTCATTATCTTCAATATCTTTATATTTGCATTTTCAAAGATTTTTTTAACCTTATCGATATCTTCTTTTACGTTATATTTATTTTCAGATTTTATTGTGTGGATTATATAGCCATTTTCCTCCAAAAATTTTGACAATTTAACCGTTAACAATGCAGATTCTTCTGGATATAGATTGGTGTCGTTGGTTAGTAGTTGGCATTGTGGTAAATCCTCAACGTCCTCCGCTCTCTTTTTTATGTGGATGATGTTATCTTTTTTTATCTTTAACTCCCCAGTATCTATTGCATAAACAACTTTTGCATTCTCTGCCAATACCTTTGCCCAGCCACCAGGAGCAGAGCCAATATCTATTACCACATCAACATCAAATATATTAGGATATCTCTCCACCAATTCCCTCATCTTTCTTTCTGACCTGTTTAATGGTCTCTCTATGTATCTTTTTAAGTATTTTGATTTTTTTATGTTCTCTTCATGCCTAAATTCATTAAAATTATCATCAAAAATTGAGATGTATGCAGTATCTTGAAGAATTTCAATATTTATCTTAAAATCGTAGTTTTTTAAGTCAACCTTTAAATCAAAACTTTTTAAGACCTCTTTTCCAATAAATCTCTCAACTTCTTCACTTGTGTATTTATGCTTTCCTCTTCTATTGCATCTAACGACAAAAGATTTTCCAGTAATTAGTTTATTTTTTAATAATTTCCTTTTTAATAAAAAAATGGTGTTTTCTTTTATACTCTCCAAATCTGATGGGCACTCAACCTCCAATGGAACAGCGCGCATCAAAAATTTAAATTTATCCTTTTCCTTCTTTATTGCCTCAATAGTTTCATATGGGCTTTCAGATAAAACCTTTAAAAGTCCTCTAAACATAGTGTATTTTATAATTTTCTTTATGCTTAGGGTCTTTAACTCTTCCTTTAAATAACCTTCAAACCCCGGCTGTGTTGTAACTAATAACGTAGGTTTCATAATCTCACAATTTAGTTGTTTGCGAAATTTTTTTACATTTGTTTACATAAAATAATAAAAAATTTTAAATAACTCTTACTCTTCCTTAAATTTTGAAATAATGCATAATGACTTCGTAGAATTTCTTAAAAGTTAATGTCCAATATCTAACACAAACAACCATAACCTCTAATAAACTCTAATATTGCCTTTGCAAGATTTATTTTATCATTTAATGTTTTCATAATAGTGTTTGTTACTAATGTTTCGCATTTTATCTTATCTGCTTTATCTGCATCAACCTCATCAATAACCATGACATCAACAATATCCTTATAAAACTCATAAACCCCTAAAACATCAACACTTAACCCTTTAGCTTTCATTAAAGTTCCAGCAGGACCGCTGACTGCTTTATCTCCAACAATTGGGGAAACTGCAACAACAAACTTATCATTTAAAGCATCTTTTATATCTTTAATGCTCAATATTGGACCTATTGATGTTATGGGGTTTGAGGGACCAATTAAAACAAAATCGCTCTTTTCTATTGCTTTTAATGCCCCTTCACATCCTTTTGCATATTGTGCATTCTCATAAATTACATCAACAACATCAACATTCCCTCTCCTTTTAACCCAAAAGTCATGAAATTTAAGAAGTACCTTCTCATTACCTTCTTTTGCAAGTATTTTTGTCTCAACTCTATCATCCGTCATAGGATATACCTCTGCCTCAATACCCAACGCCTTCCTTTCCATATCAATAACTTCTGACAACTTAAAGCCTTTTTTAAGGAAATGTGTTTTATGCATCTTTAATGCCCTATCTTTATCCCCAATCCTCAAAACCTCATCAAATCCAAGTTTTTTCAGTTGTTCATGGCAGTAGAATGTATCTCCCCTTATTCCATACCATGTTTCTTCATTTATCAAATCCGTCAAAGTATATAAAACGGTATCAACATCAGGAGACAAATATAAATCCCCTATCCAGGTATCTTCCCCAGTATTGACGATAACTGAAATATCTTTTTGTGGAATAACCTCTTTTAACCCCTGAATGAGTTTTGGTGTTCCAGTTCCTCCTGAGAGAACAGATATTTTCATTATTTCACCGCCCTAAGCATCCACATGTATTTTGAAAACTTTGATTTCCAAAAATGTATTATATTTTTGTTCTGATTTTATGTATTGTTCTTAAATACTCTTGCTTTATGCGTGTCATTAGATTCCTTTTTTTGCGTTTTAGCCTCTTAGATATTATCTTTCTTATATTTTCTCTTCCATTGTATTGTTTGCAGAGTTTTTTAAGTTTTTTAGCATTTTCAGCGTAGATTTTGTTGTTTTGAATTTCATTTATAGCCATTTCCAATTTTTCAATTTCGTTGTGAGAAATAGTTATCCCACATGCTAAATCTTGCACTTTCTTGGCGTTGTTTTCCTGCTCTGGGTGGTTTAAGTCAGGTATAACAATGAGTGGCTTACCGAATGAGATACCCTCCATTATTGTTGAATGTCCACCATGGCACACTATAAAGGAGCAGTTTTTTATTAACTTTTCCATATTATTCGTAAATGGGATTATCTCAATATTTTTTGGATTATCCGTTAATTTATTTACATAACTTTCCAATTCTCTCCCTACCCCCCAACTTCCACAAACCAATTTAACATTTAAATCATTTTTCACTGCAATTTCTGCTAAATACTTCAAAATTCTATACCTATACTCAAATCCACCAATGACACTCAATATGTAGCCCCCATCTTTGATATTTTTTGGTTTGTATCTTATTAAAGGCCCAATAAACTCTAAATTATCAATAATTTTTAGGTTGTATTCACATATAGTGTAAGGCAAAGGCAAATCTGGAACTAAAACCTCCTCAGCAGACCTGTTAATAACATTCAACATGCTCATAACAGGATAAACAATGAACTTCTCTTTTTTATCAGTTTTTGTGTAGTTTTGGTTTGTTATAATGTAGTAGGGTTTTTTTAAGAACTTTGATGCTATAATAGTGCTATACTTGCAATCGGAGATTATTAAATCAGGGTTGTAGTGTTTTATTATTTCCCTTTCCCTTTTAATTGCCTTAGTTGGGTTGTATTCCTTATTAAATATGCTCTTTTTAATATCAAATTTCCCCTCATACCCCGTTAATTTGATTTCCGGATATGTTTCAAAAACCTCATACCCAAGAGATTCAATGTAATTTTTACTTTTTCCATAGGCAATAAATGCTATATCGTAGTGATTTTTTAATTCTTCTGCTACTGCAATGCATCTTGTCGTATGTCCAAACCCTTCCCCACAAACGGAGATTAATATTTTCATAAGTTTCACCATCGTTCAGCTTCCATAAGAGATATCATTATTAAACATGAACATAATAACATGAAGGTATCACAAATATCTCAATGTATTCGCAAGATAGAATATTTTTATACCATAAATAATATTTATTCCTCAATTTTATTTTTCAATATACCTCCTAGCATATTCGTAGGGAATGTTATATTTCTCAACTGGTAATTTTTTAGCCCAAAGTTGTGTTTTTGCTTCATCAATTGCCTGTTTTGCATTTCCACTATTTTCATAAAGTTCTTTTGCCTTTTTTAATACAAGGATATCAACTGCAACTGCAATACTGCTTTCGATAGGGTCATCTTCCAAGTATATAATTGTGTGCCCATCTAATATTACTGGGACTTTAAGATATTTTGATAATAGCATAGCAGTTGGTGTATTTTTAGTTATTAAGATGCCTTCTCTAAAATCCCTAACCTCTATTTTCTCATATCCAAATTTACAGAGGTTATTGTTGTAGCAATACTTTACATTATACTTTGGTTTTTTAAATATTATAATCTTTCCAGGAAATTCAAATACACAATCTTTGCTATATTCCCCAACAAATATTTTGTGGTTTTTGTGCATTTCATAGATTTTAACAGTATCATTCTCATAAACTCTAATTGTATATTTTGGGTTTAAGATTTTTAAAGATGCATAATATGGCACATAGAAATTTGAAACAGTGACAACATCATCAAAATCATAACCATTCACAAGGCAGTAATTTAGATAGATGCTTTCATTTGAAACTTTTTTATTTTTTAATTGATAATCAATTATTTTTTCAAAAGTTTCTGCCCTATCATTTCCCCAAATTCTCACTGTTGGGGCGTATTTCTCCAACTTTCTCTCAACATTTTCAGATATTGCCTCTGGCCCTCCAATAATGATTATATTTTTTGGATTAACGATTTTTATTATCTCTTCCACTTTTGGATTTAGATTGTCTTTTTCCGTTTGGAGGATTATGGCATCTGATTGATACGCGTAATTTGCTACTGCCAAACAATCTGCCCAATTGTCATTGGTAATTATTACAGTATCAACTAAAGATGGCTTTTCCCCAATTGTTAATGCGTCAATGCATGGAATTAGTATTAGTATTATTGTTATTAATTTTAGATATCTCATAACAACCCCTCCATTAAAAGTTTAAAAAATAATTAATTATTTTAAGAAAAATTAAGTATTTTAGTCATTTTCCTTCAGAACATCTTCAGAAAGGATCAGTTTGTTTATCCTTCCAATCTTTATCTTTTTTATGATGCCTCTCTGCTCCAAATCAGATACAAGACGTGAAACCTTAGGTTTTGTCATTCCAGTAATTTCAACAATTTCCTTTTGCGTTATTGAACCATGCTTTGCTATTAAATCAATAATCTCCTTCTCCTCATCTGTTAAAACATTCATTAATATGTCTCTCTTATTGGATTCATATTCTTTAATTTTGTTTTCCAACATTTTTATGTATTCGTCTTTTTTGTTTATTGAGTCCTTTAGTGTTTCCAGTTCTTTTTTGTATCTTTCTGACAATTCCTTATATGCTTCAAGTTCATCTTTTATTTCATCAATTTTTGATAATTCTTTTTTCAATTCTTCAATTTTCCTTAAACATTTTTCATATTCTTCCTTAATTTTTTCTATTTCATTGTCTTTTTCAAGAATTTCTTTTTTATATGCTTCAATGTTCTTATTTACATTTTTTAAATCGTTGTTTAATAAGTTATTTATCTCATTTAATTTTTTAACTTCTTCATCTTTTTTCTCCAAAATTTTACTTAAATTTTCAATCTCATTTTGCATTTCACTTATTTTGTTTTTGTATAGTTTGTTTTTTCTTGTTGTGATTACAAGGAAGATTATTGAAATCATCAATAGTAAAGACACACCTACAAACCCATAAGTTAATGTATTGTTGGTTATGGGCTTTGTGATTATTGCATAGGCCACTGTTGCTGTGAATGATTTCTCATTTTCCAGTACCTTTTCCCATTTAATAACGATTCTTTTCCCATCTGTGTCAACAACATAACCTTGTGGAGTTATGCTTAGGAATCCTTGGGGGGAAACTACCGCTGCTCCTGGGGGGAGTTTTATAATTAATTCAAACTTTGATTTAACGGCTGGGACACTTATAGACAGTAATTTTTCCCCATTTTCTTTATCCCAAACTAAATTATTGCTATCAAATTCTAACTTTATCTCTCCACGTTCTCCCTTTTTTATTGGATTTTCTAATTCAATATATATCTCAGTGGCTCCCTCAATTAACTTTGCAGAATATGATTTAACCCCCCTGTCTGAATAAACCTCCAAATTTTTTAGTGTTTGAGGAACGATGTAGGTTATATCCTTAATATCTTCAGAATTGTTGTTGAATATTAAGAGTGTTATGGTCTCATGGACATTGTTGTTTGCATCCACATCGCACACTACTTCATATTTCTCAAAGGATATTCCAAACCCAGTATTCAAAAACAACATTATTAAAAGCAAAAGGCATATTTTTTTGAGCTTTATGTTACCCACCCTTTGAAGGCTTTTAACACTAAAATATTTATAGTATATCCGAAAAGTGTTTGTAATGAATAACCTCATAAGAGAAAATTATAAGCAAAGCCCCTACATCCCAACCCTTTGATTAAACTTTTTAAAAGTTTCTTATAAATAAGGTTTTGATTATAAGATATTTGTTTAAATCCTTGTTTTTAATATTTTTGGTGGAGGGAATTTGATGAAAATAAACTACAAGATATTGACAATAGTTCCAATAATACTAACCCTTCTTTCCGCTATTTTTGTAGCAGTGCATGGCATTCCAAAGAGTATTGATGTTGTTGGAGGAACAGAAATTACCATAAAAGCCCCCAAAGATACCAATATTGAACAACTAAAAGAAATCCTAAAAAATGCAGAAGTTAAAAAACTTGAATCCCAATCAGGAACATTTATTGTTATTAGAGTGGATAAAAACACAAATATTGACGAAGTTAGAAAAGTATTAAAAGAATTCTTTGGTGTTGATGACTTAAGTAAGTTAGATTATGGTGAAAAACAAATTGGACCTTCACTAAGTGAGAAGTTTTGGGAAGAAGGGATTAAAGCAGTAGGATTTGCATTTTTGTTCATGGCCGCTGTGGTTTACTTTGTGTTTAGAAACCCAATACCAAGTGGTGCCGTGATTCTTGCGGCGTTATCGGATATTATATTGGCACTTGGGGGAATGAGTTTATTTAGCATTCCTCTCTCAACTGCAACAATTGCCGCATTGTTAATGCTCATTGGTTATAGCGTTGATACTGACATCATGCTAACAACAAGAGTACTGAAAAGAAAATCTGACGGTTTAGATGAGAGAATTAAAGATGCTATGAAAACAGGAATAACGATGTCAGTAACAACCATTGTGGCGATGATGGTGCTTTATTTGGTTGTTACTTTCTTTGTCCCAGTTGCAGAGACGTTGAAAAACATTGCAGCAGTATTGTTAATTGGTTTGATAGCGGATTTAATGACAACATGGCTTACAAATGCTGGGATACTTAGGTATTACATAAGTGAATATAGAAAAGAGAAATAATTCCAATCTACTTTATTTCTCAATTTATTTTATTTTTTACTTTTATTTTTCGTCCATTTTTTATTTTATACCCAATTTGAGATAAGTTTAGTTATAGTCCCCTCAATTACAGCAGCAATAACAAACAATAAAATTGACACCAAAAATATCCTTAACGAATCTTTTAAATCTTCTCTTTTGTATTCAAAGTGCTTTTTTAATGGTTTTATTTTAATTGTTGAGATTATCAGGCATAAAATTCCTCTAAACAATACCAAACCACTTGATGCGGAAAGTATCAATGCAGGAATCTCAAAGATTCCGTGGGGAGCAATTAGCAAAAAGAAATCCAGAGGATTTGAAATATAAAGAACATAAGCCAATAAAAAGGCATTAACAATTAAAATAGCTAATGACATAATCATTCCAATGTAGTTAATGATTGCAACTGAAATATTGTTGGATAATATAACTAAAATTAAAACTAATGATGGTGTCTCTTTTGAAATTCCAAGAGAACTTACCTTATCTCTAAAATTGCTATACATTAACTCCCCGAAATACCTCAAATATTCAGATTGGTGTATTAAAATATATGATAATATAAAGGCAGAGACGAACACAAATGCTGTAAAGCCTATTGTATGTTTGTGTCTTTTCAATGCTTCCATTATTTCCAAAATTTCGTAAACTGCCCTACTCATAAAAATTCACCAAAATTATCTTCCCAATTCAGCATGTGCCTTTGCCAAATGCCCTGCTGCCAATGCTCCAAGTAATGAGAGTTCTCCTGCTAAAACCGCTCCCCCAACAATTTCAGCAAACTTTAATGCCTTATCACTTCCATAACACCCAAGCATTTCAAGGCATTCCCTCTGCGTTTCCACCCTCGTTCCTCCTCCAACAGTCCCAATTGGAACATCTGGAAGTGTGACTGAGAAATACAATCCCCCCTCTGTTGCCTCAGCAACTGTTATCCCTAAACTACCCTCAACAATATGTGCCTCATCCTGCCCAGTTGCTAAAAAGATAGCACCAATAATATTAGCATAGTGTGCATTGAACCCCATTGAATTGCTTATTGCTGAACCAATAAGGTTTTTATACATATTCACTTGCTCTATTGCTTTTGATGTTGTTTTTAGATACTTTTGGACATATCCTTCCTTTAAAAATACCTCCGCAACAATGCTCTTCCCTCTTCCTTCAATTAAATTTATTCCTGAGGGTTTTTTATCCACACATGCATTTCCACTCAAAGCAACAGTATGGACAGTTATTCCCTCTTTCTTTAATTCCTCCTCAATAAAGTTACATGCCTTTTCTGTTGCAATTGTGACCATGTTCATTCCCATAGCATCCCCAGTTTTATAGACAAACCTTGGATAAACATATCTCCCAACAATGAGTATTGGATTTATATCAATTAATTTTCCATGCCTTGTTGTGGATTCAGCAACCTCTTTTATTTTTTCAAAGTTCTCTTTTATCCAATCCCTCAACCTTATTGCATCAACAACGGAGTTTGTTTTTATTACTGGGGCTCTTGTCATCTTATCCGCTATAACTCTAACTGTTGCCCCACCGCATTTGGTGATAACTGAACATCCCCTATTAACAGACGCCACCAAAGCCCCTTCTGTTGTAGCCAATGGTATGTAAAATTCTCCTTTTGCATACTCCCCATTAATCTTTAATGGTCCAGCAAAGCCGAGAGGAATTTGAATAGCCCCAATCATATTTTCTATATTCTTTTTCATTGCCATCTCTTCATCTATTGAGTATTTATCTATATAGCCAAATGTTGTGTTCGTTACCTTTTCAATAAATCTTCTCCTTATCTCCGTTGCTTTCTTTGCATCAAACATGCTCTCAAGTTGGTAAGGTTTTATTTCGCCTTTAATCATTTTTTCTACAATTTCATCATTATTCTTTGGCATTTTGTCACCATTTTCAATTTATAGTTATTTGTGAATTCTTTACAATATTAATAAATCAGATAAATAATATTCTAAATTAAATCAAGAGCTTCATAAAACTCAACTAAAATATCAACATCCGATGTTTCTTTTTGCTCATTTCTTGTATAAGAACCAAAAATCTCAATAGATTTAATTTTGTATTTTTCTTTTAATTCTTTTTTATGCATCTTAGAATTTTTATGATTTCATTTAGAGTTTTCATATTCTTCCCTCATTTATTTATGAACTATACTTTGTTTTTTCACATATTTCTTTAATAACCTCTTCAACAAATAAATCTTTTCCATGCAAGTGTCTCTCTTCAATAACATTTACAAAATCATAGATAATTTTCTTAGAGAATGCCTTTGAAAAGTTCTCCAAAATTTCCTCTGGACTTTTGTTTTTATTTTTTAGCATATTAACTGCTTTTTCAACTTCCTTTCTCCTAATACTTTCAATGTAGGTTGTGAAATTCTTTATAAAGTCCTGAATTTCAAGTTTTTTAATTTGTCTCTTCAAATTCTCAAACTCTTCCATTATAATTTTTTCAACCTTTGGAATCTCCTCCTTTCTTTTCTTCAAATTCTCTTCGGAAATGAGTTTTAAGTCATCAATGGTAAAAAGCTTAATGTGGGGGAGTTCCCTAACACTATCATCAACGTCCCTTGGGTTAGCGATATCGATGATTATTGTCTCTCCAACATCCACCAAATCTTCTTTAGTTAAAATTTGATGGGGGGCTCCTGTGGCACTTATAACAATGTCCGCATATTTCAATGCCTCTTTTAACTTATCAAAATGTATTGCAATACCACTCAATTCCTTTGCTAAACGTTCTGCTCTTTCATATGTTCTATTTGCTATAATGATGGCTTTTATGATGGCTTTTATATGTCTCTCTTTTAATGCCTTAGCCACAAGTGTTCCGATTTCCCCAGCACCGATTAGTAGGACGTTCTTATTTTTTAATCCAAAAATCTTCTCTGCCAACTCAACAGCAGCACTTCCAATTGAAACTCCGCCCTCATTTATTTTTGTCTCACTCCTCACTCTCTGCCCAACATGTATCGCCTTTAAAAAAATTGTGTCAAGGAATTTAGTTGTTTTTTTCAATTCCTTTGCTTTTAAATAACTCTTCTTAATTTGCCCGAGTATTTGATCTTCTCCAACAATCATTGACTCTAATCCAGATGCTAATCTTAAAAGGTGCAATACTGCCTCATCTCCCTCCAAAATATCAAATTTGTCAACATCAATATCTATTTCATCAAGATTGTCAACATCAAAATATATCTCAACCCTATTACACGTCTGCAACAAAACACACCCATCAAACTTCTCATAAAACTCATCTTCATCCATTCTAAGTTTTTCAAGTTTCGATGTGGGGTATTTTTTATAATCTGCCTTGAGTAGAATCATAGAATCACCATTCAACCTTTAGCATAAAAATTTCATGAACTCTAAAAATTAGGTAAAAGAACATAGAGAACCTCACTACACTCTTATAAATGATTTTCAATTTTTCCATATTTTCCAATTAATTTTGATAACTCCTTTTTAAATTCATCGTTTTTGAATAATTTTTCAAGGATTTCCTTTCTCTCCTTTTGGTTACTAATTTTTTCTTTTAATTTCTCTCTTACATAACTTTGAATGATTAAATCTTCCTCATGATACAACAGATAACTCTCAACTAACTTTCTTATTTCTCTTGCTATTAATGGACTTTTTCCCTTTGTATACACTGCAAATAAAACGCCATCAACCTCAGTACATGCGGGAATAATCAAATTCGCCTCATCTTCAAATGTGGCGGAATTTACAAACTTTCCCAACTTTCTCGCAATTTTTACAATCCTCTCATTGTTTTTTTTATCAATTGCAGTAACTATTATGTCATATTTCTTAATAATTTTTTCCAAATCTCCATCAGATATTTCATTTACATCGCATTTTATAAAATTAATCTTTTTTTCAAATTCTTCATCATCAAATGTTTTTGAATAGATGTCTATATTTGCATTTGCTTTTAATAACTTCTTTGCTCTTCTTTTCCCAACTTCTCCAAATCCAAAAATAGCAACTCTAAAACCTTCCAAATTAACAAATACTGGTATCATGATTTCCCTTTGTTATGACTGTTAATACGCAATAATTCAATATTAATTTTTAATTTATAAGAACAACATTTTTAAGTATTAAATTAAATAATAAATTTGAATATATAAATATACTAAGATAAAAAAGAAGAAAAGAAAGAATAAGGAATATAACAGATTTATCCATACAAGTGTAATGGTTCTTTTTTATCCCCAAGGATTTTCTTTAATGCAGCATCTAAGTCCTCTTTACTAATGTAATCCCTATCCTCCAATATTGCCTTGTGCAATGCAGGTTTTAAGAATTTTTCTTTTATGTCTCTACCACTCATACCTTTGGTTTTTTCAACATACTTTCTCAAATCTGCCTTAATTGGAATTGGCATCTTCTTTGCATAGAGTTCCATAATTTTTAATCTTTCCTTATCATTTGGTAATTTAAACTCAATCTCCTCCTCAAACCTACTTCTAATTGCAGGGTCAAGCATATTTGGGTTGTTTGTTGCGGCAATGGTTACAACCCCTTCATTATCCTTAATTCCATCGAGTTCAGTTAATAAAGCATTAACTACCTCAGAAACGTCTCCTCTTAATGATTGATACTGCCTACTCAATGCTATGGCATCAAGTTCATCAATAAACACAATACATGGAGCATTTTCTGAGGCATTTTCATATAACTCCCTAATCTGCTTTGAACCATCACCAACATGTTCCCCTATCAATTCTGGTGCTTTTATTAGGAAGAGTGGAACATCGGTCTCTGTTGCCAATGCTCTCGCTAATAAGGTCTTCCCTGTTCCTGGAGGGCCGTAGAAGAGGACATTCTTTGGAGCCCATTCTCCAAATAATTTTGGATTTTCAAGGTATTTCATAATAATTTTGCATTTTCTCTTTGCCTCTTCTTGACCAATAACATCACTAAATCTCGCCTTTTTAAAGTCTCTCTTAACAACTTTTGGAGTCTCTAATTTGAATAAAGTATCTTTTGTTACAATTCCACCTTCTCTTGGGTATGTTGAGATAACTTTAAATGCATAATCAGGGATGATTGTATTGTCGAATAAATAATCACCCTCTTTAACAATCTCGCCAGCCCACTGGTCTCTCGCATAAACATTGAATAATTTTGGATCATCAGTAGTGACTTTAACTTTCTCGCTATTTACTTTTATAGGAAATCCCACAGGCTCCAATACAACATATTTGAGAGCCATAGTCTCATCAGGTAATGGGAGTGATTTTGAGAATAAAGGTTTAATCCTAATGGTGTTTACATTGATGTTGCTCATTGGCACACCTCATAAATAGTTATTATAATTTAAATACATTAATTTGGTATTGGTATACTGATATTTAAATATTATTGTGACAACAATTAAATATTAAATATTGAAAATATGGAATAAGGTGCAGATCATGGATCCGCTTTCCAGTTTATTTTGGTTGTTTTTCATATTCATGCTAATCTACCCACAAATGATGTTTAAATTCAGATTGTTACAGAGATACAAGTGCATAAAAGAATTAGAGGCAGAGAGAAAAACAAGAGTTATTGTTTTAATTCATAGACAGGAGCAATTGGCTTTATTTGGAATTCCAATATACAGGTTTATAAGTATTGAGGATTCTGAAGAAGTGTTAAGGGCTATTAGGATGACACCAGATGATATGCCAATAGACATCATCCTCCACACACCGGGGGGTTTGGTTTTAGCGGCAGAACAAATAGCAATGGCTTTAAAGGAGCATAAAGCAAAAACAACGGCAATAATTCCACACTACGCAATGAGTGGGGGAACTTTGATAGCCTTGGCAGCGGATGAGATAATAATGGATAAAAATGCCGTCATGGGCCCAGTAGATCCTCAGATTGGTCAATATCCAGCAGCATCCATATTAAAAACCTTAGAGATGAAACATGCTGATGAGTTGGATGATGAAACTCTCATCTTAGCAGATATTTCAAAAAAGGCAATTAATCAAGTTGAGGAGTTTGTGTTTGAGTTGTTAAAGGATAAGATGGACGAAGAGAAAGCAAGAAAATTGGCTAAGACATTATCACATGGAGAATGGACACACGATTATCCATTGACGGTTAAAAAATTAAGGGAGTTGGGAATAGAAGTTAATACCAACGTTCCGAAGAAGGTCTATGAGTTGTTTGATTTATACCAACAACCAGTAAATCAGAGACCTTCAGTTCAATACATACCTGTCCCATACCACCCAAAGCGTTAATGGGAAATTATGACAAATAAAAAAATAAAAAAAGTTAAATTGGATGATAAAGAATATAAGATAATACTGGCAGATAATTTTTTAAAACGAGCATTTGGACTGATGTTTAAGGATATTAAAGATAATGAAGCAATGCTTTTCCTATACAAAAACAGAAAACTCCACATTCACACCTTTTTTATGAAATATCCAATAGATGTAATATTTCTTAAAGATAATAGAGTTGTTGAAGTCGTGAAAAACCTAAAACCATGGAGAACATACAAATGCAAAAACTACTCAAACGCAATGCTGGAAATGAAAAGTGGAAATATTGATGTTGAGAAGTTGATTGGAAAAAAATTAGAATTCTTTTGAGTTTTATAGTTGTTTTGCAGAATTTATATGAGTTATTTAATAGTGACATTGATAAGTGGAAAATAATGGCTGAAACCATTCCAAATTTAACAGCAAAAACCCCAGGGTTTGCCATTATATTCCAAGATTTGGATTTTAGTATTATAAAATTCATGAAAAGTATTACTACCCTTCCCTCGCTAAAAATTTTTATTTTTTGATTTAATTGATTTTTAGGAGTTATTTTTTAATTTTATGGATTTTTATCAAATTTCGGAGGGTGCTTTATTTTGAAAGATTTGGGTATTTAAATTTAAGGATTTATTGAGATTTTTTAATTTAAAAACCTAATAGATTATATTTCAAATTTTCCCCGATTGATAGGGTTTATTTAACGATTTAAATAGATTTTAAAAAATTATTTCGATTTTAAACGATTTTTAGGGAAGTGCAGAGGTATATAAATGAACACTGTTAATACCCCTTCGAAAATTAACGTCCCAAAAAGAAGCAAATAGAGGTTGTCGAAAAATTATTTCATCAATGAATTTAAATATTACTCTCTAATACTAATAACTCTCATTAGTGTTAAAATATTATGAACGATTGCTACTGCTAAAGTAGCTCTACATCTACTTTCAGGTAGTTTTTCATTTAGAGTTAATCTAAATTTAGTTTTTAGCCCTCCAAATATCGCTTCTATTACCCCTCTAATTTTATACAGTTTCTTATCAAACAATTTTTTAACTTTCTTTCTGATTTTAGAAATACCGTAATCCCATTTAAACTCTTTTGTTTTAACTATTGGAATGAGGTCTATGGATAACAACTCTCTAAGTAAATCTTCATCATCGTAACCACCATCCAACAATATTATCGCACCTTTCACAAAATCTAAAGATTTTATCATTTTTAGTAAGTTTTTACTGTCTGAACTATATCCATTATCCCATTTTACCATAACAATCGAAATTAATCCATAATCTTTATAATAGCAAGCTAATACGTGCATTTTGTCAAAAACCCGATACTTTACCTTTTTTATTTCATTATTCACAACTCTGATTCTTTCACAATACACTCTTAATAAATGGACTCCAGTGGAATCAGCTATGTAAATTATAACCGATGATTTTAACGAATTAGCAATAATTAAGTGTAATCCAACGATTATTTTAGTTAAATCGCTTATTTTAATCCTCTGAAAAGCTTTTCCGTATGTGGAGCTATCTATATGCTTTTTATGTAAATAATCGGAAAGAGTTTCTAAATCTCTTAAACTAATTCTAAAAATGTGTTTTATTATTAGAGTAGCTATATATTCATTGTAACTTATAGCTAAAGGCCTTCCTACTTTGCGTTTTTCTTTATATGGAAGTAAAATATTTATAATAAATGAAACAAAATCATAAGTGTACTTAATATTGAATATCTTAAACCTCTTATCGTAGGCTTTCCAGTATCCTTTTCTTTTGGTTTTTCTGCCGCTCATAATTATTATTACTATTATTTATAGTATTCGTATTTTTCGACAACCTCAAGCAAATAGAAAACTTTATATAGGAAAAGGAGCAAAATATTGTCCTGTTAAAATCAGACCCTTAGGGGGATGGAAATAATTTGCATGCGAACCTTAAGGCTCTTATCATTCGTGTTAAAATCAGACCCTTAGGGGGATGGAAATGATTGCGAATAATCAAAATAATTAGAGAATACATGATACCTTTTGTTAAAATCAGACCCTTAGGGGGATGGAAATTGGTATGTAGATGTTAAAGGTATATTATATCCAGTTAAAATCAGACCCTTAGGGGGATGGAAATTTTTAAAACCAAATATCCATAACATTTTTTATTAACCATGTTAAAATCAGACCCATAGGGGGATGGAAATAAGAATTTTTCATAATAATAACTTTCTTCACCACCATGTTAAAATCAGCCCTTAAGGATGAAAATAGAAAAAAGAAGTTTTTTATCAAAATTAAGTTATTTGTTAAAATCACCCTTAGGATGGAAATTTTATTTTTATCTAAAAGAGGCATTGCTGAGCGAAGCGAAGCAATGCATCCCATTTTGACGAAACTTTTCTAAAGTTTCAATTAGAGCCATAGGGAGATGGAAACTAATAACACAAACGCAATATATTTTATTTTTCACAGATAGTGTAATCAACAAAAACAGGCGTGTTCTTTCCCTTAACCTTCATCTCTCCATTTTCAATGACTATTACATCACCATCCTCAACGTCTCCCTTAACCTCTATCTCATTAAACATTTTTGGATTTGGGCAAATTTTGTCTATTGCTATGTATTTGTCATATAGAACAAGTTTTCCGTTTTTTATTACTCCAATCTCTCCATTTTTTACAATCTTATTCACTATAGTCATGACTTTACCAAAATCAATCATCTTTTTTCTTAAGGTTTCTCTGTATTCAAATAATGCATCTAAATCTTTCTTTACGACCTCCTCTAAATTTTTGCATTCTTTTGTTGTGTATATAATATCATATCCCTTACTCACTGAAGGAGTATTGCATTTTTTGAAGATATTTTCAATTAAATCCCTAATTTCTTCCAAACTCATCATAGTTAATCTATATCCAGCTTTTCTAAATTCCTCTTCAGCTATTTTCTTTACATATCTATTTCCAAAAACTACAACTCCAGAACCCGTTTTTGTCCATTTGTTTCTTATTTCATCATTAAATACATCAACAATTATACATTTTCCTTTTGTTAAGTAAACTCTTCTCCTTTCAGAATCTATACCAATGGACTTTACCTCCCCAACTAAAACATCATCTCCTATTTTTCTAACCTTTTTCCTATTGTCTTCAATGTGTAGTTTAATACCAAATTCCTCTGCCTTCTTTAATAATTCTTCATCATCCTTAATTTCTCCATTATACAACATCTCTTCAAGCTTTTTTCTTTTCTCTATATCCCCCCTAAACATAATGTTTCTCTTATCTCCACCTAATACAGCCCCATTTCTTCCATAATATCCTATTATCAAACTCATTGTATCACCATTTGGTATTATGATGTATGCAAGAATTTATATATCAGTTAATAATATATATTATCAATTATTATTAATGAAGAATCGTAAAAACTATAAAGGGGTAGTAATATGGTGGACATGGATAGAATAAGTATATCCCTCCCAACAAAATTACTCAACGAATTCGATGAAATTATTGCAGAGAGAGGTTATGCAAGTAGAAGTGAGGCAATAAGGGATGCTATAAGGGATTATATAATAAAGCACAAGTGGATACACAGCTTAGAGGGGGAAAGAGCCGGAACAATTAATGTTATTTACGACCACCACATGTCAGATGTTACAGAAAAATTAACAGAGATTCAGCACGACTATACAGATATTATTGTCGCAACTCTCCACGTGCATTTAGATCACGACCACTGTATGGAAGTTATATTGGTTAGAGGAGATGCAAAGCAAATAAAAGAATTAACTGATAAATTAACTGCCCAAAAAGGAGTTAAGCAAGTTAAATTAACCGTTATGGTGCCGGGGGGTAAAGTACCACAGTAATTAACAGATAACCTCAAATCCAGCATTTTTAATTTCTTTCTTTTTCTTTTCAATTAATTCATTCATCCCCTCTAAATCACCAATAAAGTTTATGGTATGTTTTGTTTTTTCATAGAATTTTGGCTCTTCTATGTTATAATTATTAATATATTTTGAAAAACTCTTATTTAAAAATAAACTATATCCCTCTTCAACCGATTCAATGGCTTGAAATGGATTTTTGACACATTTTGTTATTTTAAATGATATGCCCTCATTCTTTAATATCTTCCACACAATCCTTTGGGCAGAATATCTAATCCCAACCAAATTTTTGAAATCAAATTCATCCTTATAAACCATAACAAAGTAATCATAAGCAACTGGATAAACTTCCCCCTCACTCTCAACACCTAATCCACCCTCACTCCTTAAAAACCTACTATCCATTACTCTAAAACTCCAATATGGATCATCAACACCAATGATCTTTGTCAATCCCATGTTGTATAACTTTAAAACATTATCAAATGAGGAAATGATAACATCATCAAACAAGATTCTCCCAATTTCCCCACTAACAAATCCACAAGCAATAAATTCCCCCTCATTCAACCTATTCTGTATTGAGTTAAAGTAATCTATGATTCTTATGCCTTCCTCAGTTAGCATTGTCCCAGAGGGAGATGAGTAGATTAATTTAGTATTTAACTTACTCTCGAGCCTTTTTATTTGTATATTTATTGAGGAAGGTGGGACTTTTAACATCTTTGCTGCTTTGTTTTGAGATTTTGTCCTTAGAATAGCCTTTAGGATATTTATTTGATTAGAGGTTATAATTTTTCCTTTATATTCTATGTTTATTGTTGGATTAAACTCTTCCTTTCCACTCATGGAAATACCTTGACAACTTTGTAAAGAAAATTTTAAAAATCTTTAAATAAGGAATAAATCCAATCCTAAATTTAAATATATTGTCTATATAATTTAATATCTATTATAATTTAAATAAATCTTAGTTTATAAAAAACTTTGGTGGATTATATGGAAGAAAAACCAAACGTTATAGACTTATTCTGCGGATGTGGTGGTTTCTCTATAGGATTTAAAAAACATTTTAACATATTGGGAGGAATCGAAAACTTTAAACCCTCTGCAAAAACATACATGTATAACGTTGGTGCAAAGGTTTGGGTGGACGATATTAAGAGGATTCCTCCAATGGCGTTTGATGAATTTATAAATAAAGAGAAAGTTGATGTAATTATCGGCTCTCCCCCATGTGAACCATTTACAAAAGCAAATATAAAAATTAAAGATAATCCAGTGGATAGGTTATATAAAGATAAAATAGGACAACTTGTCCTCTACTATATAAATTATGTAGATTACTTCACAAAAAAGAATGATGATTTAATATTTATCATGGAAAACGTTCCCCACATAAAGGAAATAAAGGATGAACTAAAGAAATTGTTTGGAGATATTGGACATAAAGTATACTTTAATATACTGAGGGCAGAGGATTATGGAAATCCATCTAAAAGAGCAAGGATGTTCATATCCAACATAAAATTAAAACCAAAAAAACGTGAAAAGAGAGTTGTCATTGATGCTCTCAGCAATATAGATGAAAATGCCCCAAACCACGAGATACAAAAACTCTCTCCAAAAAAATTGGCATTAATTTCAAAATTAAAGTGGGGGGAAAGTTTATATAAATTTAAGGGAAAGAATAAAATCATGGAAAATTGGTTCCGACTACATCCTTACAAATTAGCCCCCACAGTTAAAGGAAAGGGAAGGTTTATCCATCCGTTTGAAGATAGGCTCTTAACTGTTAGAGAGCAAGCGAGATTAATGGGATTTGATGATAATTTTGTATTCTTTGGTGGGAGAAATACACAATATAACATGATTGGAGAGAGCGTTCCACCAACATTATCAAGAGCAATAGCTGAAGTAATTAAAGATAATCTATGAAAGGTTTCAAAGAAAAATTACAAAGGTAGAAACAATGTGTGGAATAATTGGATATATTGGAAATAAAAAGGCATCTGAAGTTTTATTAAAAGGATTATTAAGATTGGAATATAGGGGATATGACAGTTGTGGGATTGGGGTTGTGAATGACAACAACTTAACAATAAAAAAGAACGTTGGAAAAGTTGAAGAAGTTGCAAAGAAGGAGAATTTTTTGAGTGTCGAGGGAAATATTGGTGTAGGGCATTGTTTGCATCCAGACACTTATGTTATACTACCAGATGGAAGAATGAAAAAGATTTCTGAAATTGATAAAGATGAGGTTTTATCAGTTAATTTTGAAGATTTGAAACTATATAACAAAAAAATCAAAAAGTTTAAACATAAAGCACCAAAGATATTATATAAGATAAAAACTGCTTTTTCTGAACTTATTACAACTGGAGAGCATAAACTGTTTGTTGTAGAGAATGGAAAGATAGTTGAGAAATGTGTTAAGGATTTGAATGGAAATGAGTTGATTGGTATAGTGAGAAAGTTGAATTATAATTTTAATGATAGTGTTGAGTTTAAGGATGTATATGTTGAAAGGCATTATAAGTTGGATGAGACAATAAGAAATAAACTAAGAAAAGTTAGAGAAAAATTGAGATTAACAAGAAAAGATATTGAAAAATTGGAAGGGGTAAAAGAAATATATATTACAAAAATTGAGAATGGGAAATTGGAAAGCATTGAAGAAGAGAGATTAAAGAAATTATGCTCTCTCTATGGCATCAACTTTGAAGAGGTTATAAATGAGAATAATTTACATTATACAAATCCAGTTAAATTCCCAAAAACTCCTACTCCTGAATTAATGCAAATTATTGGTTATATTATTGGAGACGGATATTTCTCTTCAAATAGAACATTAAGATTAAAAGATGAAAGAAAAGAAGTTTTGGAGGAATACAACCAACTATTTAAAAATGTCTTTAACTTAGAAGGAAATATCAAAAAAGGAGAAGGTAATCATTACATATTGGAAATAAACAGCAAATACTTGGTTGATTGGTTTAAAGAGAACATTCCAGAGTTATTTAATAAAACAGGTAATGAGAGAACTCCAAAATTTGTATTTAGATTAAATAATGATTTAGTTGCATCATATTTAAGGGGAATATTTGATGCAGAAGGTTATATGGGAGTTAATACTAAGCAAATTGGTATAGAAATGACTTCCGAATGCCTTATAAAAGAAATTCAGTTCTTGTTGTTGAGATTTGGAATTTTAGCATCATATTCAAAAATGGAGAGAAAAGAGAAAAATTGGAATGATTCCCATAAACTTCTTATAAGTGATAAAAAATCCTTTGAATTATTTAAAAAATACATTGGCTTTACTGCAAAGGACAAAATGGAAAAATTAAACGGCATATTAAACAAAATGAAAGGACTTAACTTTAGATATATTTCAGTTCCACTGACTAAAAAAGAAATAATAGAGTTTGTGGGAGTTCCATTAAAAACAATAAAAAATGGAGATAACTATTGTACTGATTACACAATAGAAAAGATTATCGAAGAACTAAACAGTAGGGGATTATATGACAAAGCAAATTACCTAAAAAAATTCTTAGATGGAGATGTGGTTTGGACAAAATTTGAGATTGAAAAGATTGAATCAGATGTTGAGTATGTTTATGATTTAGAGGTTGAAGATTATCATAATTTTATTGGAAATCTAATAATTAATCATAACTCAAGATGGGCAACACATGGAGGGATAAGCAAACAAAATGCCCACCCACATACTGATTGTAAAAATGAAATCGCAGTTGTTCATAATGGAATTATAAGTAATTATAAAGAATTAAAAGAGGAATTAATTAAAAAAGGTCATGAATTTAAATCAGAGACGGATACAGAAGTTGTTGCTCATTTAATTGAAGAGGAGCTAAAGAAATATGAAAACCCCTCTGAGGATGAATACATAAATGCCGTTAAAAATGCCATAAAAAAATTAAATGGTACTTATGCATTGGCAATAATAAATAAAAACTTCCCAAATGTTCTCATTGGAGCGAGAAATGAAAGTCCATTGATGGTTGGTGTCGAAGAGGATGGATATTTCTTAGGAAGTGATATATCCGCCTTCTTGGAATTTACAAATAAGGCAATACCATTAGAAGATGGGGATTTCGTGGTTATTAAAAGAGGAGATGGTTTTTCATTGACAATTGAAAACAACGGCAAAAAAATAGATAGAGAAGTTATGGAGATAGAGTGGAACATAGAAAGTGCTGAGAAGGGGGGTTATCCACACTTCATGCTAAAAGAGATTATGGAAGAACCAGAGATATTAAAAATCTCTGCCAAAATTTCAAGAGAAGAAATAAAAAAACTTGCAAAATTGATGAAGGATTATGAAAGAGTGTATATTGTTGCTATGGGAACATCTCTACATGCAGCAATGGTTGCTGAGTATTGGTTTGCCATGATGGGAAAGGTAGTTATTCCAATAGACGCATCAGAGTTTTTAATTAAGGGAGTTGTTGATGAAAAAACCTTGGTTATTGCAATAACTCAAAGTGGGGAAACCTACGACACAATAAAGGCAATAAGGTATGCAAAGAGTAAAAATGCAAAGACGGCAACAATTGTAAATGTTTTGGGAAGCACTGCAACAAGAGAGGCGGATATAACAATCATGATGGGAGCAGGAATTGAGATTGCGGTATGTGCAACAAAAACATATATGGCCCAGTTAATGATACTATATAGGTTGTTTATTGAATATGGGGAAGTTATTGGCAAGGATATGAGCAAATATAGAGCAGAGATTGAGAAAATCCCTAACTATATAAAAGAAGTGCTGAATGAAAAGGATGAGATAAAAAGGATTGCAGAGAACTTAAAAGTTCATAACTACATCTTTATATCCAAGGGGATAAATCTACCAAATGCTTTGGAGGGGGCTTTGAAGTTTAAGGAAATTACCTATTTGCATGCAGAGGGAATGAGTAGTGGGTTCTTAAAGCATGGAACTATTTCATTGATTGATGAGAACATGGATACCGTTGCTTTAGTCCCACCATCAAACTCCAAGCTCCTAAATTCAGTTTTATCTAATATAGAAGAAATTAAAGCGAGAAATGGAAAGGTTGTTGCAATCTCTCCAATAGATGTTGAGGTTGATGAAATTATAAAAGTCCCAGATGTCATGGAGGAGGTTAGCCCATTCGTCTATGCCCCAGCATGCCAATTGTTGGCTTATTATAAGGCCGTTGACCTCGGTAGGGATGTTGATAAGCCAAGAGGTTTAGCTAAGAGTGTTACAGTTGAGTGAGGGATAATTATGGTTATAAAAAGAATATGTGTCAAAAATTTCAAAAGTTTTAAAGAATTGGATGTTGACCTTGGGAAATTTAATGTGTTAATTGGGCCTAATGCTTCAGGAAAATCAAATTTTATTCAAATATTTAAATTTTTAAGAGATTTATCTATGTATGGATTAGATAACGCAATATCCATGCAAGGGGGTATTGAGTACTTAAGAAATATGAAAATAGGCCCGTCCGAAAACTTATCAATAAGAGTAGTTTTTGATAAAAAATTTAACGTACCAATATTATCCGAAAAAAACCAAAAGTTTTCAATGGAAGTTTGTGAAGTTATTTATGATTTTGTTATGGAATTCAAAAAAAGAGGTTTGGGATTTAAGAGTGTTAATGAACGACTAACTTTGAAATGTAATTTTATTGAAGAAAATACTAATAAAAAGTTGGGAGAAGGAAAATTAATTTGTTCACTTAATAAAGGGAAATTGCGTATTAAATTAGAAACTCCCTCAAAATTACCATTAAAAAAAGAGGATATTGTGTTCCCACCATCATTAAAATTATTAGAAAGTAAATTACCTAATAATATATCTATTCTTAAAGTATCTTTTGCAATTTTGCCTTTAATACCTATAATTGACGATTTGCAAAACGCGGCTATATATGATATAGATCCAAAACTTTCAAAAAAAGCTACACAAATTACAGGTAAATTTGAATTAGAAGAAGATGGAAGTAACTTATCTATTGTTCTTAAGAATCTTATTGAAAATAAAGAGAAAAAAAGAAAGCTCTATAATTTAATTAGTGAGCTTTTACCGTTTGTAGATGACTTAAATGTAGAAAAATTTGAAGACAAATCTTTATTATTTAAACTACGAGAAAAATACTTTAAAGAACAATATTTGCCAGCATCTTTAATTTCTGATGGGACTATTAATATAACTGCTTTAATTATTGCAGTATATTTTGAAGAGAAACCCTTAACAATTATTGAAGAACCAGAAAGAAATATACATCCTTATCTTATTTCGAAAGTCATTGAAATGATGAAAGATGCTTCCCGTAAAAAACAGATTATTGTAACAACACATAATCCTGAAATGGTAAAATATGCAGGTTTGGATAACATTCTGGTAGTTTCAAGAAATAAAGAAGGATTTTCTACAATTTCAAGACCATTAGACAAAAAAGAAATTAAAGTATTTTTGGAAAACGAAATAGGAATTGAAGAATTATATGTTAAGAATATTTTGGGGGGCATCTAAATGACCTACAAACTACTATATGTTTTTGTTGAGGGAAATGATGATGAAAGATTTTTTGAAAGGGTTATAAAACCACTTCTTGAAAAGAAATATGACCATGTACAAATAATAAAATATGCTGAAGAAAAAGATGAAAAAATAATTAATTGGATAAAAAGTATTGAATCTATGGATTGGGCGGATTATATTTATGTTGCGGATATTAATAATTCCCCATGTATAACTAGAAGAAAGGAAAAAATAAAACAACGTTATAAAAATGTAGATAATAATAAAATTATCATAGTAATTAAAAAAATTGAAAGTTGGTATATTGCAGGTATTAGTCCAGAACTTGCTAAAAAATTAAAAATAAAGCTTACACATAATATTGATGCCAATACTATAACAAAAGAGCAATTTAATAATCTAATACCAAAAAATGACTCTCGTATCAATTTTATGATAGAAATTTTAAAGCATTATTCTATTGAAATTGCAAGAAAGAAAAACAAATCATTTGACTATTTTATGAGAAAATTTATTGACGCTTATTGATGCTAAATAATAACCACTTCATCTGCAATCTCTTTTGCTTTTTTTAAATAAATATCTGGTTCCATGTATGGGAATAAATCTACAAAGCATATATCTCCTTTAACATCCAAATCCAAAAAATCGGCGTTAAAAATCTCAACACGCTCAAAAATCTCCTCCCCAAAATTTAATTCCATATTGTAAATCAGGTTGTCTATTGCATGTTTATTTATATCACAAAAAATTACCTTCTTTGCCCCCATTTTTAATGCAACCATTCCCAATGTCCCAACACCACAAAATCCATCAATAACAACCTTATTTTTAAGGTTAAGGCGTTTTATCTTTGAAACTTTTGGATTATAGGGTCTTGGAAATTCTATATGGACTTTTGATTGGTTTTTGCAAACTATTATACAATCATTTCCAAGTGGAAAAACATCACATCTAAAATCATCTCCAGCCAATAGTTTGTTTATATCTGATGAGTTTGAGGAAAATTTTTGATTAGTGGAAAGAACTCCTTTTATTTCTTTTATCTTAACAATCTCTTCTGCACATTCCCTTGAAACATCTGCCATTATGATAAGTTCATTTTCTCTCAGCACTGGAAGGTATTTCAATGGATACCCTACCTCTATTAGTGGGACCCCAACATCTTTCAAGGAGACGTTTTCACTTTTGAATTCCCCAAAATTATTCATTATTTCATAAACATTCAGCATGACATCATCTATATGCCTTTTTCCGCATTCACAAATGTTTTTTCTATTTTTTAGGTTTAATTTTTCTATGGGGACTGTTTTTGGTAGCGGTTTGTTGCATTTTTTACATGGCTTATAGGATTTTATTTTTTTGATGATAGTTTCTTTTGATAGCATTAAGTCCCCTCCCCACTGATAATTTATTGGCTTTATAGTTGTTCGCCTTACAAATGCATGAAATCCCTATTAGATTATATAAGGGATAATTAACCTTTATTTGGAATTTTACAATATGGTTTATACCTTTAAAAAATAAATGGCAAAACAAAGTTTTGCCGTAAAATTTGGCGAACAACTATATTTACTGAATATATTATTTTATTTTATCTTTATTTTTTGTTTTATTATTTTATTTGTTTTTTTCTTCTAATATCTTTCTTAATTCTTTCATCTTAGGTGGAAATTCCTTCCATCTCCAAAATCCTCTCAATGCATCCTCCTCAGCATAGAATTTTTTCAAATAATTAAACCATCTATTGAATAATTTTGGATACAAATCCCTAACTCTCAAAAATTCACTATTTAAAGCAGCAGGGCAGAGATAACACCCAATCCTCTCAAATCCTTTATCATACAATGGATTGTAAAGTATGTTGTTAATATAGATGTAGCTCCACACATCTAAGGCATTCCAATCCAAAATCGGGAAAATTGATGTTTGAAATGGTATAAATCGGTTTCTTCTTTCATATTTTAACTTCGCCCTTGTAAAACTCTCGTATTTCCTCGTGCCATCTATGGTTATAATTTTTTTGTTTTTATATTCTTCCTCAAAGAATTCCTTTAGTGGGATTAGTTTGCATACGCTATTGCACCATCTATTATCTTTTGTTGGAATGCCTTCTTTTTCAAGTTCTTTCCAAAAATCGCCTGCTTTTATAACATGGAGATTTAAATCATATTCCTTAGCAAATTTCTTTACAAAATCTATGGTATCCGGATACTCCAACCCAGTATCTATAAAAAGGACATCAATATCCTCAACGACCTTCGTAGCCAACAATGTAGAGATGGAACTATCTTTCCCCCCGCTGAATGAGGCATTTATGACATAGTTACTTTTATTTTTATACTTCTCGACATATCTTCTAATAAATTCTATGGACTTCTTTTCCATTTTTCTTATTCTGTCTTCATTTTCCTTTAAAAAGTCCTGTATTTTTTTCGTTTCTATTTCTCTCTTAAATGTTAGGTCTTTAACCTTTAACTTCCCTTTTCTCTTAACTGCCACACCAACAAATTTGCCAACTGATACACCAACATATTCCTCATCATCTATCTGATTTAATTCTTCAATATTTTCAATTAAACTTTCATCGACCCACTTTCCTTTCAGTTTTCTCTTTGTAGGTTTTATTTTTATTTTTGGTTCTTCAATTAAATAATAACCAGCAGATGGGATGAATTTCCACTTCAAATCAACTAAATCAAACTCTAACGTCCCAATTTGTGTGTTATTTAAATATACTCTCTTCCTATAATCTAAACCACTCATTTTTTCCAACAATATCAAATCATCATACGCAAAATTCCCATTTGTAAGTTCATTTAATACATCTATTTCAAATTTTGATGCGAATTTTGTATCCTCTTTAAACATGGTTTTCACCGTAAATTTTATACGGCAACGCTTATGTTCATTCAAGACGGCACTTTAAAGGATGGACTTGTTAAAAATATTTTATGATCAATGCATAATATATAGCAAAGTATGAATATTATTCTTCCTTAAAATATACGGCAAAACCCAAAAGGTTTTGCCAAAAAATTTGAAATAAACCACGAATCTTTGAGAGTATTAGTGCATTTTAAATATTGTGCATAACAAATTTATCATGGTTTAAAAAGTTTCATTATGAACTATAAATACCCCCCAGGAGTTAAAAATATAATACAGCAAAACCTAAAGTTTTGTCAAAAAATATACGGATGAGTCTTGATATAGTTGTTCGCCAAATTTTACGGCAAAACTTTGTTTTGCCATTTATTTTTTAAAGGTATAAACCATATTGTAAAATTCCAAATAAAGGTTAATTATCCCTTATATAATCTAATAGGGATTTCATGCATTTGTAAGGCGAACAACTATATTTTTTATTGTTTTTATTGGCTGATATGTGGTTATGTTGTTTTTGATTAGAGGAGCGGTTAGTAGATGACTATAAATTAAAACTAAAAATGGGTGTTATGATAAATTCTAAGAAACAACATAAAAATATTGTAAAAATAATGCTTTAAAATAGTGATGGATTTTACGCAAACAATACATGTTTTTAAAAATTAATGTGATGTTAAAATTTTCATCCTTTGGTGACTATCATGGAAAATTTAAAAAGAGCCGTAAAAACGCTAAGGAAAAATAAAGACAAAAATATTTTGATATGCACACATATAGATACTGATGGAATAACTTCAAGAATTATATTGGAAAAACTAATGGAAAGATTAAATATTGATGCAGATTTTATGTTTTTGAGGCAGATTAATGTTAATAGCATTGAAGAAATCCCATTTTCTGATTACGATTTGATAATATTTGCCGATTTGGGGAGTGGGCAGTTAAGTTTAATAAAAGAAAAAATTGAAAACACCAATAAAAAAGTAATCATATTAGACCATCACATGGTCGAGAATGTAAAAATTCCAGAAAATATAATAAACGTCAATCCGTGGAATTTAAATAAAGATGGTGGAAAAGAGATCTGTGGGGCAGGAGTTTGTTATTTCTTTGCAAAAATATGCAATCCAAGATGGACGGACTTGGCGAAATATGCTGTCCTTGGCTCTATTGGAGATATTCAGAACTTTGAGGGAAAACTCAAGGGATTAAATGAGAAAATTTTAAAGGATGCGATTGAAAGAGGGGATGTTAAAAAATACATGGATTTACAATTCTATGGAAAGCAAACAAGGCCTTTATTTATTTCCATGAAGTATTTTACAGATGTTAGGACTGATTTGGTCAACAATGATTCAAGAATCATTAGATTTATTATGAATGTTGGTGAAAAATACAACTTGGACATAAATCCAACGTTATCGTTGTGCGAGATTCCATTTGAATGTAAGAGGGCCTTAGGAAGTGAGTTTTTGCATAAATGTAACAAATATGTCCCAAGGGAGTGGAGTATATACTTACCAAAGGTTATTTTTGGAGAGGTCTATGAGTTTGTTCATGAGGAATTTAAAACACCACTACGGGATTTGGAGGAATTTTCAACCTGCATAAATGCATGTGCAAGATATGGGGAGTATGAGATAGCGTTGAATGTTTTGAGGGGGGATAGAGAGAGTTATTATAAAAAAATGCTCTCAATGTTGAGGAAGCATAGGAAAAATTTAGCAAAATCATTAAATCATGTTAAAGATGAAGTAGAGGTTATACAAAAAGATAAATTCCAATACTTTGAGACAGACAAAATAAAGGCGGAAATAGTGGGAATTGTTGCAAGTTTAACATATTCCTTAGAAAAGGTTGATTGGAAAAAACCAATATTTGCAATTGCGGATAATGGGGATGGATATAAGGTCTCTGCAAGATGTCCAAAGCTCTTAGCATTTGCTAAGGACATAAATTTGGCAGATGCAATAAGATATGCCTCCTATAAAGTTGGTGGAAGTGGAGGGGGGCATAAGTTCGCATGTGGGGCTTATGTTCCAGATGTAGATGAGTTCATTAAGCATTTAGAAAAGAGATTGTAAAAAACTCATTTATTTTTCAAAATATCAATTAAAACATCAAATTTTTTATTTAATTCATTAATTCCTTCTTTTAATTCATTCATACTATCCTTAATTTCAATCAATAACCTTTTATGTTCTTCCAATTCATTAAAGATTAATTTAATATATTTAACCCCTTCATCTAACTTTTTATTCAACTCCAATAAGTCATCCGCAGAGATTCTATTCAATCCTTTTGGAAATTCAATATATGCATTTAACTCCTTTTCCTCAATTTTATTAATTTTAATTAATTTATCTTCTTCTTCCAAATCCTTTATGAATTCTTTGAACAGTCGTTTTTTCCTTTCAGATGGGAAGTTTGCTAAAATCCTAACACTCCCATCCTCGTAGTTATAAACAATCCCATCAATTCCTAAACCTCTTCCAATATCTTCAAGTCGCTCCCTAAATCCCACATGTTGGACTTTCCCATAAATTATTAATTCATAAGTGATTGTCATCAGAAGCACCTTTTTTATAGTTAGTGACAAAACTTTCTGAATTGAATAAGGAATATTGACTGGCAGTCATTTTTACCATATTGAATGCAATACTTTTTATCACTAACTATATTTTAGTATTTTTTAATTTTTGATATTTATCAAGTTTGCGTTAAAATTGACCATATTCACCAATAATTAAAACCATAAGGAAATTTTTAGAAATTTTTATGTATAAATAAATGACTATATTTTCACTCAATTAGGGTTTTAACTCTATAATCTCTAAATATTTTGTCTTTGTATCAAATACAAAAAAGGCATCTGGTGATGGGTTTACGATTATGGTTTCTCCAATCTTATCTATACACCTACTTTCATGGATATGCCCACATGCACAAAGGATTGGTTGATATTCTTCAATTATTTTTCTTACAGCTTCACTACCAACGTGGGTATCCCCAACTCTATCAGCCATTGTATTCTTTGGTGGAGCATGAGTAACTAAAATGAAATTATTTTTTAGAGTATTTTTATCAATGTCCTTTATTCCTTTTAGAAATTTATTGAATAATTCTTCATCTTCATATTCGTTTGGAGTGTTAAATGGTGTTCTATTGCTCCCTCCAATTCCAACAAACTTTATTCCATTTATTTCGTTGCATTTTTCATCAATATTTAAATTGTATTTGTTTAATTTTTCTATTGCTTCCTTTGTGTCACAATTTCCTGGAACTGCTAAGACCTTAACATTTTCATTGACGCTTTTTAAAAGGTCTATTATCCTAAAATCTCTCCCAAAGTGAGTTATGTCTCCTGAGATTAATATAACATCCGGTTTGTATCTTAAAATTTTATTAAAGTTTATTAATTTTCCATGTAAATCAGTTAAACCCATTATTCTCATTTTTGACACCCAATTTAATTAAAAATTATAAGCAAACTTAATAAGTTATTAAATTTAAAAGTTGTAAATTTTTATTCAAATTCTAATTATTCATCAATTATTATATTCATTTAACTTTTACTATCTTTGCATTACCACTTTGATACAATATTTCAAAGTATTTAGTGTTGTTAAAAAATCCACCATCATACTGACCTATATAATCTGAAATAAATATATAACTTATGTTTTCTTCTTTACATACATTCACAAATTTCTCATAATTTTTATTATCCACCAATTGACAGAGCTCGTTAAAGGTCAGATTTCCAAATTTTGTTTTGTTGGATGAAAATTTAGTAAAATAATAGTAAGGCATGTTTTTAGTGTATAATGGTAAATACTGCCCAGCATCTTCTCCAAAATTTAAAAACTCCTGGTTTGTTATGTTATTCTTATTTATCCAATCGTATAGTTTCAAGTCATTATCATCAATAACAAAATAATGGGTATTTTCGATGTGTTCTTTCTGAATTGTGTAATTTGTTACTGTGGAAAAGGAAAAATAGGATAAAATAGCAATTGCAAAAACCGTCCTCAAAATTCTATGTTTCTTAGGATTTTTAATGTTATTTATTAAATTATTTATGTAATATAATCCCATTCCATAAATTATAGGCATTATTATTTGAATATGGCAGCCCATTCTTACGCTATCATATTGATTACTAAAAAATGGTATATAAATGTGGAAAATCTCAATATTTAGCATATTCAATATTAAGAGTATTAACAAACCAAAGAACGATTTTTCTATTATATTTCCTTTAATTAGCCTATAAGTCCCAACAATGAATAAAAATATAAGTCCAAGGGAGATTGTAAATGTATATTCATTATCAAGTATTTTTCCAGATTTAGATTATCTAATGTATAATGGGTGTGTTTATTTATGGTTGCTTAATTATAGATACCTAAACTACTTAGCATACCTATTAACACTTCAGACAATTACCAACCCGTACTTGTGTCATTTAAATCTTTAACTTCACTATAAACGGTTTTATTTATTTTTATTATAGTTTTATTTGCAGATTTACCCGCATTCTCAGGGTGTGAATTTAGATAATTAGTGATATAATAATAAGATGCAATTGTTGCAACTACTATTGAAGATGCAACCAAAATACCAATTTCCATTGAAACCTGCCCTCTTTTAGAAAAAAGTTTTTTATGCATAAAGACACCCAAAAAGAAAAAATAAGTAATTTATATTTTTATAGTTTATTATTATAGATACCTAAACTACTTAGCATACCTATTAACACTTCAGACAATTACCAACCCGTACTTGTGTCATTTAAACCTTCAACTTCACTATAAACGGTTTTATTTATTTTTATTATGGTTTTATTTGCAGTATCTCCTGCACCTTTTGCTGAAGTTTTAACATTTGTTACATAGTAGTACGCAGCAATAGCAGCAACTGCTACTGCAGCAGCAACTAAGATACCTATTTCCATTGAGACCTGCCCTCTTTTAGACATTAACTTTCTTAATAATTTCATTGGCAATCACCCCACTGTATCTATTTGTATATGTTCATTTTATAGTATATATACTTTATTCTTTATAAAATAATATGAGATTGGAGTGTATGTGATGTGATATTTACATTAAATATATTTGGAGTTTAATTTATATTTTTTTATTATAAAATCAAATAAAACCAATAAAACCAAAATTGGTGTTAAAAATGTATGTGTTAGTTTATATCACTGCAAGCAACCATGAAGTGGCAAAAAAGATAGCATCACATCTTTTGGAGAGTAAATTAGTGGCATGTGCAAACATCTTCCCGATAGAATCCATGTATTGGTGGAGGGGAAAGATTGAAAATGATAACGAAGTGGCAATAATATTAAAAACAAAGGAAAAATTGGTAAAAAAGATTATTGAAGAAGTTAAAAAACTCCACAGTTACACAAACCCCTGCATTATTGCAATACCAATAATTCATGGCTCAGAGGAATTTTTGAAGTGGATTGATGAAGAGACTATTTAATTGTTAATTATTATTTTTTATTCTCAAATAACTTATAAAGCCTATTATACTTGAAAATATGGCTGAAACTTTAAACATATTTGCTATTCCCAAAATATCAGCCAAAAATCCAAAGAATATTGAACCTATAAACATTCCTATGTTTATACTTGTTGTAAAAAGCCCCATAGCTTCTCCTTTTCTATGTGTTGGAATATCTTTAATTGCAAGGGACGTTGTAGCAGGTGTGCATATCGAACTTCCAATTGCTACGATTGTTAATGAAGCCACCATGCTCAAAAATGAGGATGATATTGATAACATATACATTCCAAATGACATTATAAAAATTCCAAAGATTATTACTACATTCCCCAATCTATCGTAGAGTTTTCCAAAATTCCTTTGGAGCAATGCCATTAAAAGATTAGTTGCTGCAATCATGAAACCAATACGACCCATGGTTATGCCATAGTTGGTTGCATATAATGCCAAATAAGTAATTATCCCTGCATTTACCATTACATTAGATGTGTTGATAACAAAAGAAGATAAAAAATTTCTATTTCTTAAGAATTCAAATGAAAATAACTTAATTTTATTTTTTGTATTTCCTATATTTTTAAAAGCAATATCTTCCAGCTTCGTATAACTTATAATTGCCGCCAAAATTCCCAAAAATCCACAAAAGTAGAATGGTGTTTTAATCCCATACATATCAGCAAGAATTCCTCCTACGAACGGCCCTACACCAAAACCCAATGTAATTGCAGAATTAAAGATTCCCATATATTCCCCTAATCTTGTCTTTGGTGCTATGGCTGCCACATAAGAACCTGCTACTGGTGTTACAAAAGAGGAAAAGATTCCTGTGAAAGTTCTAACAATTAAAAGGCCCAAAACTGTATTAACAAAATTATACAGCAGTGTAAAAACTCCATAAAAAAATGCTCCGCTCACAATAAAAAACTTCTTCCCATATATATCCGATAAAACACCCGCTGGAATCTGAGCTATTGTTCTTGCAAGTGCAAATGAACCAAATATTAAACCAATTTCAAAGTTCGTAGCTCCCAAAGTTTGGGCATATATTGACATAATAGGTGCAATAAAACCAACACCAAGCATAGTTACAAAAGTCGTAACCCAAATAACAAACATACTCCTTACTGGTTTTTCCATGACATCACCTAAAAATATTAATAAAAATAAAAAAATACGAAAAATAAAAGGATATTTGGAAAAAGAACGACAAAAATAAATTATATTAATTATTGCTCAATTTTTACTGTTTCTTTCCCTTCAACTGGTAATATCCTATTGCTACTAAAGCAATTATGATTATTATTAACCCCACCAATGTTCCGAAGTTTCCTCCATTGGAATTCTCGACAATCACTTTTAAAGGTTTTTGGGAAATATAAACGTTATCATCCCCTTCATCCCTATCTCCCGCACACCTAATTTCAAGTGTTATGATATATTCTTTTGGATTTGCATCTTTATCTACATCAATAACAATAACTCCAGTTCCATTCTCTCCAGGATAGAGAGTTCCTATCGTATCACTCTTCTGTGGATAGTCAAATGGTTGTCCAGAGTTTCTTATTGCAGAAATCTTAACATTCTCTGCCTTTTCATTACCAATGTTTTTAATGGTTATGTAAACCTTATTTTCCTTCCCCGCCTCTACTTTAACCTCTTTTGTGAGTATTTCAAATATTGGCTTTGGTTTTACATATATATTGATTGTTTTTGTTGTAGAGTATTCTTTATTGAATATATCCAAATAAGTTATGTTTATTGGTACTTCATAATGCCCAGATTTTGCATATTTATCAACATCTATGTAAAAGGTTACTGTTTTTGATTCTCCACCATGCAGGGTTCCAATGTTCTTTATATTGCAATTACTCCAACTATCTTTAAATGGATATTTGGCAATTAAATTAAGTTCAACATCCTTTGCCTCACCATGACCGTTATTTGTTACTGTTACTTCTATCTTGCAGTATGTATTGCCTGGCTTAATTTCCTTTGGCTCAGTCACAACATTACTTATGCCAAGTAAAATATCCCCCCTCACAACGAATCCAAGATTTATATTTTCTGTTCTCTGGGTTCCATCTTCATCTATCCACGTTATTGTTGAAGGAATTATGTAGGAACCTTCTAATGCATTATCTGATGTATGAAGTTTTATATATACGGTTTTCTTTTCCCCTGGTTTTAATGCTCCCAAGTAGAACTTTGTTTTATCCACTGGTGAGATAAAGTTGTTATTTCCAATGTTTAAAGATATTTCCTTTGCAGTTCCAGTTCCTTTATTTATTACAGTTATTGGGATTGTTTGGGTTTTTGCAGGGGTTAAGGTTAAATTATTTGCATCTATCTCAAAGTTTGCAATCCCATAAACTGGCAAATAATAGACCTTGGTAAATTCATGGTGAGTTACTACTTCCTCCCCATTTTCATCTTCAACTTCATCATAACTAACCGTAACATCAATCCTATAATCCCTTGAAGGGGCGTTCTCATCCACATGCAGTTTGAAGTAAACAGTATCACTTTCTCCTGGGTTTAAGTGGGAGATCGTTGCTTTACCTATCTCAGGATTTACTTGTCTTAACTCAAATGGGTAATGCGGGGTTATTTTAACAGTTAAATCCCTAATTTCATTATCATAGTTATCGTTTGTTATTTTAAACCAAATATCAACATCATCTCCTGGATGTATGGTTAATGGCTGATATTGGGGGTTGTCTATCTGCAAGGCATTGACACTGAGTAGTATGGAGAAAATCAGTGGAATTACAAATAATTTTTTAAATCTAAATGTCTCTTTGATTTTAGTTAGCATCATTACCACCTTTTAGTTTTTTAATTAGTGGTATTATGTATTTCTCTTCAATGATTATCATTGCTGGCAATAAAGTCAGAACTGCAATCATACAGAAAAAGATTCCCAAAGCACAAACCTTCCCAAGGTTTGCCATCATTGGTAGGGGGGCTAAGGTCAGTGCAAGGAAACCAACAACTGTTGTTGCTGTTGTGGCCATAACTGCAGTACCTGTTTGGACAACTGCTGTTTCTATTGCCTCTTTTACTGGTCTTTTCTTTTTTCTTTCCTCCTCATACCTATGCATTAGGTGGATTCCATAATCAATTCCCATACCAAGTAATAATGAACCTATCCCAGCTGTTGCCATGTCTAACGGAATTCCTAAGAGCCCCATCGCTCCCCCAGTCCAAATAACTGCTATTAAAACAGGTATTAGAGGCATTATTGTTGATAGTGGCTTTTTGAAGTATAGGAACAGCACCAACAAAACACCAATTAAACCCACTACTGTTGTGAAAGATTGGCTTTCTTTCATTAACTCATCCATTAACTTCCTCATAGGTGGAGTTCCTGTGCAAACAACTTCAACTCCAGGGGGGAAAGGAGCTTCTTCAATCCTCTCATTTACATCATCCAAAACCCTCATCAACTTTTTCTGATCTCCCCCTGCATCGGTATAGGCATTAACAACAACCATCGAGAAATCATTATTAAATATCTTCGCTCTTTGCTCTTCTGGGAGGGAATTGTAAATTTTCTTTACAGTATCAATGTCGTTAGGTACAACCCCTCCGTTTGCAGTTATTATGGCATCAACAGGAGAACTAACGCCTGTTATTCCATCTATTCCCTTTAAATCATCTTCAAGATACTTTATCGCCTTTAAAACTCTTGGGTCCCTTATATCAACAACTTTATCAGAGCTATCAGAGGGTTTCAACTTTATACAAATGGTTATAATGTCTGTTCCTCCAAAGTTATCCCTAACTTCATATAATGTCTTAATAATGGGGTTATCTTGAGGCAGCATCTTTTCAAATGCTGTCTGGGATTTGATGTTTGTTGCAGAAATTCCGGCAAGAATTGTAACAATAAGGATAATTAAAAGCATTAGAAAGGGCTTCTCATCTGAGAACTGTGCCACTTTTTTCAATATCCTTTCAAGCATTATACCACCACAATTTATAATTAGCCCTCTAATTTATTGAGAAGCTCTAAAACTTTCTCTGAGACCTTTTTCATCCTTTCAATACCTTTTATTTTTCTTTTTATGAACTCTTTTTCTTCTCCTTCAGATTTTTGTTCTAATTCCTTTAATTTTTCGTAGGTTTTGGTTATTACATCATGTTTCTTTTTTACAATATCCTTATATGAAGAAAATCCATCCATCGCCTCATAGTAATTCCTTCTTTTTCCCTTAATCCATACCTTTCTTACAAAACCCAATTCTTCAAGTTTATTTAATGCCATACTCACATTTCCTTTGCTAATACCTAATTCATCCATTATATCTGCTATGCATAATGGTTTATCAGACAAATAGAGAATCGCATAAACTCCTCCAACTGATTTGTTCAAACCATGAATCTTGGCAATTTCTGAAAATAACTCTATAACTGCCCTTTTTACCTCCTCCATAATTACACCAACCCAACATATATATGTTCAAAATGTTCAAAATTTTCTGAACAAATTTAATACATTGTAATATATAAGCATTACGTTTTAAAGTTAAAAACAATTTACAAATATTGTTTTTTATAGTTGTCTGCGAAATATTATTTGGCAAAACCTAAAGGTTTTACTGTATATGGGTGATAAGATGAGAAAAGTAACTGTTCGTTCTCCAGCAACATCTGCCAACTTAGGACCTGGGTTTGATGTATTTGGTTTATGTTTAGATGAGCCATATGATATAGTTAGCGTTGAGAAAATGGAAGAAAATGGCATAAAAATTGTGGTTGAAGGGGAAAAAAGTGAAGAAATTCCTACAGAACCTGATAAAAATACTGCTGGTGTTGTAGCAAAGGCAATGATGAAAGATTTTAATATAAAGGAAGGTATAAAAATTCACATAACAAAAGGCATAAAACCAGGTAGTGGTTTAGGAAGTAGTTCAGCATCCTCTGCTGGTGTTGCAGTGGCCATAAATGAACTCTTCAACCTAAACCTCCCAAAATTAAAGTTGGTTGAATATGCCGCATTAGGGGAAGGTGTTGCTGCTGGCTCTCCACATGCCGATAACGTTGCCCCAGCAATATTTGGTGGATTCACAATGGTTACAAACTACAACCCATTAGAAATTTTGCATATTCCCGTTGAGATGAATGTCTTAATTGCTTTGCCAGACATCCAAATAAGCACAAAAGAAGCAAGGGAAATTTTACCTAAAAAAATTGAGATGGAAGATATGATAAATAATGTCGGTAAGGCATGTGGTATGGTTTATAGTTTGTTTAGGAATGACATTGAATTGTTTGGAAAGTATATGATGGTGGATAAAGTTGTTGAACCACGCAGGGCAAAGTTAATTCCAAAATATGAAGAAGTTAAGGAAAAAGTTAAGGACAAGGTTTATGGCATAACTATTAGTGGTGCAGGACCTGCTATAATTTCTATTCCAAAAAAAGAACATCTTTTGGAAGTTAAGGAGTTGTTTGAAGAAGTTTGGGGAAGAGTTTATTACACAAAAGTTGGGAATGGAGTTAGTGTTTTAGAAAAGGATGATTAGATTTTTAATGTGTAATATTATAGTTATTCACCAATTTTTTGCACGGATTTAGATGCAATCAAATTTTTTAAAGGTAATAAATCATATTGTAAAATTCCAAATAAAGGTTATTATCCCCTATAATTTAATGAGGATTTAGTGCATTTGTAAGGCGAACAACTATAGTTTTCTTAGCTCTGGATTCCAAGATTTGGATTTTAGTATTATAAAATTCATGAAAAGTATTACTACCATTCCCTCGCTAAAAATTTTTATTTTTTGATTTAATTGATTTTTAGGGGTTATTTTTTAATTTTAAGGATTTTTATCAAATTTCGGAGGGTGCTTTATTTTGAATAATCCAAATCTTTAATTTTATGGATTTATTGAGATTTTTTGATTTTAAGGAATAATAGGAATTATTTCAAATTTTCCCCGATTGATAGAGTTTATTTAACGATTTAAATAGATTTTAAAAAATTATTTCGAATTTAAACGATTTTTAGGGAAGTGCAGAGGTATATAAATGAACACTGTTAATACCCCTTTGAAAATTAAGGTTTCGAAAAGAAGCAAATAGAAACCTTTATATAGGAAAAAGAGCAAAATATTGTCCTGTTAAAATCAGACCCTTAGGGGGATGGAAACCTGAGAATTTCAAAATTTCAGACGGTAATCTGTACGAGTTAAAATCAGACCCTTAGGGGGATGGAAACGCTTTTTTAGCATACTCATCGGAATCATCAAATAATACGTTAAAATCAGACCCTTAGGGGGATGGAAACTGTAGAGTTTTGAAATATGGGTATTTTCTGGCTATAGTTAAAATCAGACCCTTAGGGGGATGGAAACCACTCTTCTGCAAGTTGTTTGGTTGTAACAAATTGTTAAAATCAGACCCTTAGGGGGATGGAAACCTTTTAACGAATATGTTAGACAGCGGATTAGGAGGAGTTATGTTAAAATCAGACCCTTAGGGGGATGGAAACTATTGAGAGATTTGTTTAACTGCTTATTTTCAAATTGTTAAAATCAGACCCTTAGGGGGATGGAAACATAATCTTTTTTTAAGTGTGGCACATAATAAATGAGGTTAAAATCAGACCCTTAGGGGGATGGAAACAAGTTACTGGAAATTCTTGAGTTACTTGCAAAGTTACGTTAAAATCAGACCCTTAGGGGGATGGAAACATTTTTAGCAGTATTTGGACTTATGCGTTTGGAAAGTGTTAAAATCAGACCCTTAGGGGGATGGAAACTAAGTTTATTGTTTAGTGGGTTTGGCTCTTCATTGTCGTTAAAATCAGACCCTTAGGGGGATGGAAACCCTTCTCAACAACTATAACAACCCTTTTAGCATCATTCATGTAGTTAAAATCAGACCCTTAGGGGGATGGAAACAATGCTTTAACTGTTAATCCATCATCGCATTCACAGTTAAAATCAGACCCTTAGGGGGATGGAAACTGATATTTTACTTCTTAAGTGCATTGCTGAACTTGAGTTAAAATCAGACCCTTAGGGGGATGGAAACTTATGAAGAAAGAAACTCTACGATTTTCTTAACATCATCCTGTTAAAATCAGACCCTTAGGGGGATGGAAACCTCAAGCATTGCTGTTATGTTTGCTCCGATTCTGTTTAGTTAAAATCAGACCCATAGGGGGATGGAAACTCGGGTCTTGTTGTTGCTGTCCACCTTGTTGTTGTGGTGCTACAACGTTAAAATCAGACCCATAGGGGGATGGAAATAGCGATAAAATCAATATCAAAAATAAAACAAAATCAAGTTAAAATCACCCTTAGGATGGAAATTTTATTTTTACCTAAAAGAGGCACTGCCGAGCGTAGCGAGGCAGTGCATCCGATTTGGATGAAACCTTTTTTAAAGGTTTCATTTAAATTTACAAATAAACTATTGAAAAAAATAAAAAATTAAGAAAAGTCATTACCTACCCCAGAATGGGTTGTTTTCTAATTTTTGCTTTAATTCCATGTATCTGTAAAGTGCCTCCTGCTCATCTCCCCTAAGTTCATTTATGTAGTCGTGGTAGAGTTTTCTAACCTCGTTTTCTGAAATTTCAACATACATAAGGTCGTTCTCTTTTATATGTCTTCCAAGGACAACATTTCCATCTATAGCAATGGAAACTTGCTCTCCAACTTTTGCCTCTTTAACACTTTCACCTTTATTCTGAATCTCTTTCACAATACCCAACCTTCTACCATCTTCCCTCATAAGTGGAACCCCAACCCTCAAAGTTCCATACAATACCTCCACTCCACAAATTGCTGGGTTCTTTTGCCTAAATATGCATCCAGGAAGTAACTTAATCACTGCAGGTTTTGTTAATTTTGCCATTTCTCCTAATTTCATCTTTTCAAGTTCTGCCTTTAACCACTCCTCATAATCTTCAACAAGTTTGTAGATAATATTACCCTCAAATACCTTTATATCATATTTCTCAATCTCCTTTTTAGCATCTGGCAATATTTTGGTGTTGAAAGCAATAATTACCCCATAAAGTGGATTTACCTGCTTAAATGATGCAACCTCTATAACATCTTTCTTTGAGACCTCTCCAACCTCGGCCTTCTTAATTTTAACCCCAATCTTTCTAAGTTCATTTGCCAAAGCCTCAAGTGAGCCAAGGGTATCTGCTTTGATTAAAATTCCTTCCTCATCAGTTTCTATTGTGGCCTCTTCAATCTCCTTCATTATCTCTTCTTTTGCTTCTTCTATTTTATCTTCTGGGACTATTCTCAAAGGACTACCGGCAATGACATTTTCTAAGTTTGGTGCTGCTATCTTAACCCCTGCTGCCGCCACAACTTCATTAACTGGCTTAAATTTATCCCTTGGGTCTCTCATTTCATCCAATGGTTTTGGTTTTAGTAATGCTTTGATTTTTGATACAACAATTCCATTTGGTCCACCAACAACAACATAGTCCCCTCTTCTTGCAATTCCATCATAAATAATAGCATCAATTGTTTTACCCAAACCTTTCTCTTCTTTAACTTCTAAAACAGTTCCTTTTGCATATCCTTCAACATCCAACTTCAAGTTTTGCTCTAAGAATTTCTGTGCCAAACCTGCAATCATCATTAACAAATCTGGAATTCCTTCCCCTGTTTTAGCTGATACTGGAATAATACAGACAGTTTTTGTAATATCTTCAACCCTTGTAAACAAGTCCGCATTAAAGCCCATTTCATTTAGTGGCTTTATTATATTTTCATACAACCTAATCTCAAATTCTGTCAATGCGTTAGGATGCTGGTTTTGTTCATTAAAGTTTAAGACAAATGGCCCTTCTTTTGAGTTCCATCCAGGAATTAAGTCGATTTTGTTTGCTGCAACAACGAATGGAGTTTTATACTGCCTTAATATGTTAACTGCCTCGATAGTTTGTGGTTTAAAGCCCTCGTTTATATCAACAACCAAAATTGCGATATCTGCTAATGCTCCTCCTCTCTTCCTTAAAGATGTGAATGCCTCATGCCCTGGAGTATCTATAACTAACAAACCAGGAATTGTTAAATCTGCTTTAAGCATTTGCAAAAGGTTTCCACACACCTTCTTTATCACATCAATCGGTATTTCACTCGCTCCAATATGCTGTGTAATTCCTCCCGCTTCTCTTGCTGCTACACGTGTTTTTCTTATCTTGTCAAGTAACGATGTTTTCCCATGGTCAACGTGCCCCAAAACACTAACTATTGGACATCTTAAAGCCATAAAAATCACCTGATTAAATTGTTAAATTGATATAACTAAACAAAATAGTTGGTGGTTATATTAAACTCCACTTCATATTTATTAGTTGCTCTTAAAAATGACCACATTCAAAATACCTAATTATCTCTAATTTTCTAAAATTTTAATTTATCCTTTAAGAAATTATGGCAAAATTGGATAATTATTCTAATTTACCAAAAAACAACTTTATTTCTCTTTCAGCATTTTCCTTTGAATCTGATGCATGAATTAGATTATCTGGCGTAGATAGAGCAAAATCCCCCCTTATAGTTCCCGGCTCTGCTTCTGCTGGATTTGTTTTTCCTATCATCTTCCTAACAACTGATATTGCATTCTCCCCCTCAATAATCATCGCCACAACCCTACCAGACGTCATGAATTCTATTAATCTTTCGTAAAAATCCTTTCCCTTATGCATTTTGTAAAATTCCTCAGCCATTTCTTTTGAGAGTGTTATCATTTTCATCTCAACGATCTCAAACCCTTTATCCTCAAATCTTTGTATAATTCTTCCAATTAACTTTCTTCTAACTGCATCAGGCTTTAACAATACAAAAGTTCTTTCTTTCATAATATCCCAAAAAATATTTTTTATTTTATATTTTATTTTTTATTTTAATGATTTTAAAAAGGTTTTATTTTTAAAGAGAAAGCATATCTGTTGCAACATAGTAACCCTTTGGATGTCCACATGATGGGCACTTCTCTGGGGGCTCAGTTCCTTTGAAAATATATCCACACTCAAGACATACCCATTCTACTTCCTCATCTCTCTTAAACATTGTTCCATTTTCAATAGCTTCAAGGATTTTTCTGTATCTTCTTTCATGATGTTCTTCTGCCTTTGCTATTGCTCTAAGTTTCCCCGCTATATCATTAAGCCCCTCATTTTCAGCAATTTCAGCAAATTCAGGATACATGATGGTATTTTCATGGTGTTCTCCATCTATTGCAGCCTTTAAATTCTCTACAGTATCTCCACAAACCATTGAAGTCTTAACTTCAGTTTTTATAGATTCTCCTCTCCTCAATTTTTGAATAAGCTTAAAAAGAGTTTCTGCGTGTTCTTTTTCATTTTCTGCTGTCTCAAGGAAAACTTTTGACACAAATATATATCCCTCTTCCTTTGCAATCTTTGCATAGAGTTGATATCTATTTCTTGCCATACTTTCTCCGGCAAATGCCTTAACTAAATTTTCAAGAGTTTTCATATTAACACCTCCGCAAACTAAATATATATGCCCCAAATAATAAAAGTCTTTCGTATTGTTTCATTGTTGAAATAAAAAATAAAAGTAGGTGAAAACATGATCTGCATAATTATGGGAAGTGAGAGTGATTTAAAAATTGCAGAAAAGGCAGTTAATGTTTTGAAGGAGTTTGGTGTAGAATTTGAGGTTAGAGTTGCCTCAGCTCACAGAACCCCAGAGTTAGTTGAAGAGATTGTTAAGAACTCAAATGCAAAGGTCTTTATAGCAATTGCTGGTTTAGCTGCCCACTTACCTGGAGTTATTGCAAGTTTAACAACAAAACCTGTCATTGCAGTCCCTGTTGAGAGCAAGCTGGATGGAATGGATGCTTTATTAAGTGTAGTCCAAATGCCTCCAGGAATTCCAGTAGCAGCAGTAGGAATTGATAGGGGAGAAAATGCTGCTATTTTAGCACTTGAAATTTTAGCATTGCAAGATGAAAAAATAGCCGAGAAGTTAGTTGAATACAGAAAAAAACAAAAAGAAAAAGTCATGAAATCAGATGAAAAAGTTAAAAATATGTTCAAATGAAAATATCTTTTCTCTTTCTCATATTTTAATTATTTTTTTATTTAATTGTTTTTTTTTAATTGTTTTATTAAATTATTTTTAGCAAAAATTCCAACTCTTAGCTTAAATTATGTCAAATCCACGTAAATATCCCTACCTTTTTTCATAGCCTTTAATAATTCCTTACCAATACTTGTTTTTTTGTTTATCTTAACAGTTCCATCAGAACTTACCGTTGCTGAGCAGAGGTATTCCCCATCAATATAAATCTTTATATTTGCTCCAGCAAAGTCCTCTCCAACATCTACAACTATATGTTTGCCTGTCTCTTTGAGTTTTGTGAATTCATATTCTGATATATATTCATAAGAGAGTTCTTCATTTTCAAATTTCTCAACGTCTTCTTTTGCCCTAACACTAATTTTTAATCCAAGGATATTTTCTAATTTTGAAATTTCTCTTCCACCCTTTCCTATTATAGAACCCATGTATTTTTCTGGAACTCTTAACTCAATGGTATTGTGGTCTAAAACCTTAACTTTTGGTTTTGCCCTTCTTGGAAGGAATTTCTTCAATATCTCTTCCAACTTCTCCTCAGCATATTTATAAATTGGTGGTCTATCAAACTCATCCTCCTTTATTGGCATTACTATAACTTCTTCTCCATAGGTGTAGATTTCGTATTCTGTCCTCTTTGTCTCAAAGTCCTTAATCTCAATTACTGGTCTTGCTAAATCAGCCTCTTTCATTCCATGAGGAACTTTAACTGTGAAATCAACCTCATAAACCTTTTCTATTTTTCCATCTTTGAGGAAAATTACGGTATCAACAATTTGAGGAATAACTCCTAACTCAACTCTACCAATTAACCTTTGGATGGCATCAATTGGTTTTGATGCGTGGACAACTCCAATCATTCCAACTCCAGCCATTCTCATATCTGCAAATATTTCAAAGTCCCTCGTCTTCCTCACTTCATCATATATTGTGTAATCAGGCCTAACCAATAAAAGGATATCGCAGGTCTTTTCCATACTACCCTCAAGAGGAGCGTATTGTGTAATCTCTTTACTCACCTGCAAGTCCCTTGGACTTTCCATGGTCTTTACTATTTTACCCTGCTGTCTGTAGAATTCTGCTAATGCTGAAACGAATGTGGATTTACCGCTTCCAGGAGCTCCAGAAACAAATATACCCTCTGCCCTCTCTTTTAACCTCTCCAATAATTCCTCAGATAAATTATAATCCTCTAAGGAAACCTTTGCTATTGGTCTTACTGCCGTAACTTCCAAAGCCTCAGAGAAAGGTGGCCTTGCAATTGATATCCTTATATTTCCAAGCTGGATTACTGTTGCCCCTCTTCTTTGAATTTCAATGAGACCGTTATTTTGCTCAGTGTATTTTATAATGTTATCAATAATTTCTTCCATCTCTTCTTTTGTGAGTTCTTTATCCCCAATAGGAACAAGTTTAACTTCTCCTGGTTTTCCTCTTTTTGCATAAGGAACACAGTTTTCTTTTAAGTGGACTGACATTGTCAATTCATCAAAATACTTATCTAAAACTAATTCAACCTTTTCCTCTTTTGCCTCTAAGTAATATGCTTCTATACCCTGTGCCAATGCCAAATTATATTGAATCCAATCACTTGTTAAAAGTACAGAGTTCGTTTCTTTTGCAACTTTTCTAATCATTGCATCTATTTCCCCACTTTTAGCAAGTGCAATCTCTTCCCTTGTAGGTCTCTCCCCATAGTATTCAATTTCAATGTTGTATTCCTTTGCAATTTCAACCATATGCCTTAACTCTTCAATCCCCTTATAACCAATCTCCCTACCCCTATTTGCTTGATATTCAAGTTCAGAAACCACAGCCTCTGGAATTATTATTTTGCTGTCTTTAATAACCCCTTTCTTTATTAACTCAGTTATTCTTCCATCAATAACAACGCAAGTGTCTACTGTTATGTTTTTATTTTTTAAATCTAATTCCTCAATAGGTATACCTTTTTTATCTAAATTTATGCTTTTTTCTTCTGAAAATTCATTGAACTCGTAATCATCATTAATATTCTCAATTGTGTATTTCATATCACATCACCTCGCTTTTGAATACTTTAACTTTAAATTTTATTTGATTACCCCAATTAATTTCAAGAATTTACAATAATATTTTTGTTTTAAATTAGTTTTAAACCCTTTTAAACTCTTGTATTATTTATTTAAGTATGTTTTTATTTGGATTATTGAAAATTATGTAGACTCGCAAAATTTTAGTTAATTGAAATTCTCTTTAAAATCTCATGCAACAAAATTTAGCAATATTTCAAAATATGGTTGTTCGCGGAATTCTTTGCACTTATTTAACTACAATAAATTTTAAAAGAACAATAAATCGTTCGTAAAATTTCAAATAAAGCATATTTGTCCTTTTAAATTCATTAATAACTATGACCACTTATAACGCAAATGACTATAAATGCGCCCCTGCCCCTCCAATGCCCGGGGAGTTAAATTTAAAAGAAAGCATTAAAAGTCCAATCATCTATATATATTTTAGTATATATTATTTTCGGTCAATAATAACTATATCTCCATCCTCAAGTTTTCTATGGAAGCAGGAATAATAACCTTCATGACATGCTACTCCCTTCTGCTCAACAACAAACAACAAAGCATCACCGTCACAATCCCTATAAATTTCCTTAACTTTCTGTATATTTCCGCTTTCTTCCCCTTTCATCCAAATCTTATCTCTGCTTGTGGAATAATAATGCATCAGTCCTGTCTCAAGTGTCTTTCTTAAAGATTCTTCACTCATAAAAGCAGTCATAAGGACATTTTTATCCTCATCTACTGCAATAGCAATGAGAAGCTTTTTACCTTCAATGTTTCTGAATTTTGGGTTTAGTTTTTTTATAATTTCATCAACATCCACTGACATATTTTCCCCTTAGTCATTTGCTGTTTCATTGCTTTACCATTAAAGCAAAATTTTTCTTTGTAATTTTAATAAGTTTCAAACCATTTATATATTATTTTTATTTATTTTGATTTGTTGTTTTATTATAGACTATAGACAAAATGTTTATTCACTTATTAATGTTATATTTTACTCTATATCCCACATTATTCGCTTTTGTTACTATTATTTCCCCATCAACACCATGTTTGTCAAGGATTTCGTTTGCTTTCTCTGTAATTAAATCCACATTCCCAAGTGCATAGATTGTTGGGCCAAAACTCGATAGTCCAGCATAACCTACCCTCTGCAACTCTTCTATAAGTTCTTTAACAATATCTGATTGCAAAGAGACCTCCACCTTTTTAAACCCAAGTGTTTGAAGTTCATTCACCACTTCCCCAAATGCATTTAAATCATCTTCAATAACCGCTGGAATCATCTTCATTAAAATCAAGTGACAAATTCTCTGAACTTCGTTTAAAGGAACGGGACAGTATTTTTTGAATATATCAACCTCTTTGTTACCATAAACATGCTCTCCCTTTGGGATAATTAAAACCACATCCCAATTGAAGTCATGTCTAAATATTATTGGTGCTGGTTTTACGCCTTTTGATGCTGATGAAGGCCTGAAATCTTCCTTATCTTTTCCCTTTCCAAATGAATGTCCTCCATCAACTAAGAATCCACCCATTTCAAAAGCCCCAATTCCAATTCCAGAAGTTCCTCCTCTCCCAGTAATCTTTGCTATTTCATAGGCATTAAGTTCCTTCCCATATATGAGGGATACTAATTTTCCTGTTGAAAGGGCTATCTGTGTTCCACTACCAAGCCCAGAATGGGACGGAAAGGATTTTTTTATGAGTAATTTTACCCCATCTTCGTTTATATGCTTTAATATTTTCTCTGCTGCATCTTTAACCCTTCTTTCTACATCTTTAATATAATTTTCATTAAAATTTTTAAGAATTGATTTATCAAACTCAATCTCAATTTCCTCACTTTCTTTTCCTTCAATTATTAAGTTTGGATTTTCAAGAGCTAAACCAACACCACCATCCACTCTTCCAATACTTCCATTCAAATCAATAAGTCCCATGTGAATCCTTGAAGGGGAAACAATTTCCATCTTGTCTCACCAAATTTTTTAATGTTTTTTTACTCACGATTATAATGATCAAGGATCATTTTTAGATTATTTTGATTATTTTATTTTTAAAATTTAATTTAAATCCAAATAATATGGGATATTTAGCATAATGCCTCTATCAAATCACCCCTTGTAACAATGCCCACCAATTTCCCATTTTCAACAACTGGGAGCCTTTTTATATTATTCTCGATCATTAACTTTGCCGCATCATTTATAGTTTCATCTGGAGAGATTGTTATAACGTCTTTTGTCATAACATCTTTGACCTTTGTTTTTAATGCCTTTTTTATATCTTCTTTAAATTCTTCAATTTTCAAAGTTGTTTTTAATGGTAGTTCTATTAAATCTAACGGGGAAGGTAAAATCAAACCAATTGACTCATTATGGGTAGTTATTGTTTTTACTATATCACTCTCAGATATAATACCCACTAATTTCCCATCTTCAACAACAGGGGCTCCGCTGATTTTATGTTCTCTAAATAATCTTATAACATCCCTTATGTCATCATCAGGATTTACAGTTATGGGTTTTTTCATAACATCTCTAACTTTTATCATAAGTATCACCAAATTTATATATTGCAATACCTAATATAGAATACCTAATATAAATACGGTGAGATTGTGAAGCATATTAAGATAAATAATGGTTTCAATGAATGTAACATTTATTTAATTGGGACAGCTCATGTTTCTGAAGAGAGTGTGAGAAAAGTTGAAGAAGCCATTATTAATATAAATCCTGATGTTGTGGCTGTTGAGTTGGATAGGGAGAGATTTTTAGCAATTATGGGAAACAATGATAATATGGATAACATTGACATTAAAAGAGTTATTAAAGAGGGAAGAGTAGGAATTTTTTTACTTCATATGATACTATCATATTTCCAAAAAAAGATAGGTGAAGAGTTAGGAGTAAAGCCGGGAAGTGAAATGAAAAAAGCCATTGAAATTGCAATACAACATCAAAAACCAATATCATTAATAGATAGGCAAATAAACATAACATTAACAAGACTCCTAAACAAAATGTCACTAAAAGAAAAGATAAATTTCTTTTTGAGCTTATTTGAAGAGAATGGGGAGATAGATATTGACAATAAATCAATTAATGATATGGTAAATAATGCGGATGAGTTAGTCCTACTTTTAAAAGATATTTCTCCAACAATTTACGAAGTTTTAGTTGATGAAAGAGACAGATACATGGCAAAAAATTTGTACGAGTTAAGTAAGGGCAATGAAAAAATTGTTGCAGTTGTTGGTGCAGGGCATATTAGGGGAATAATAAATTATTTAAAGAAATTAGAGAAAGGAGAAGACATAGATTTAAACGAACTAAATATGACCAAAAAAAGCAGGATTTGGAAATATATTGGAAAAATTATTTCAGTAGCAATAGTTCTTGTTATACTCTATGGCTTTTATAGCATATCTTCAAATATTGATGCATTGAAGAAATTAACCTTAGAGTGGGTAATTATAAATGGTTTCCTATCAGCATTGGGGGTTGTTATTGCAAGAGGTCATGTAATTTCTGCATTAGTTGCATTTCTCTCTGCTCCAATAACCTCACTAATCCCATTTGTTGGAGCAGGATGGATTGCAGGACTTGCCGAGTTAAAGTTTAGAGAAATTAAAAAAAGTGATATAATAGCCCTATTCCACGCAAATTCAGTAAAAGAATTGTTAAACAACAATCTTATGAGAATTTTACTTGTTGCTGCACTGGCAAACCTTGGAAGTGCCATTGGAACACTTTATTTCATTCCAAAGTTTTTAGGACATTGAGTAAGAAAACTAATAGGTCGAATTTCAAAACCTCTAAATTTCAAAAATTCCGATATTCTATTTTTTCATTCTCAATTTCGTCAAATAACGAATACAATTACAACAAAATCGAAATGTTTTTATATAAAAAGTTTGGAAGGTATTGGTATGGAAAAGATAGCAATACACATTACTGGGGACATAGTATTGTCAGAGAATCCTGGAAAAGCCATGAAAAAATGGCGGGAATTATTTAATATCCCGCAAGTTGAAGTAGCAAGGTATTTAGGAGTTTCTCCATCTGTTGTAAGTGACTATGAAGTCGGGAGGAGAAAAAATCCTGGAGTCAGCATAATAAAAAAATATGTCCATGCTTTAATTGAGATAGATAAAGAAAGAGGAGGACACACAATTAAAGCATTGAAAAGAATATTGGACACATCCCCATCCATAAAAGCAATATTGTCCATTAAGGAATATGAGAATCCAATAAGTATTGAAGAGTTTGCCAATATCATTGATGCAAAGATTGTCTATGGAGAAAATTTAGGCAATGTGATTTATGGACACACTGTTGTGGATAGCATAAAAGCCATCCTTGAAATGGATGGGCAGGATTTTTTAAACCTTTATGGTTGGACTACTGAGAGGGCTTTAGTATTTACGAATGTCTCTTCTGGAAGAAGCCCAATGGTTGCTATAAGGGTTAGCAATATGAAGCCAAGGGTCGTTGTCTTTCAGGGGGTTCAAGAGATAGATACTCTTGCCATAAAATTGGCTGAGGTTGAGAATATTCCCCTACTAATTACCAAATTGGATATAAAAGAGTTGTTAAAAAGATTATCAGATATAAAATGAATTTGAATAAATTGGTGAAATCATGAAAGTGGGAATAGTTGGTTATGGGGCATACATTCCAAAATATAGAATAAAGGTTGAGGAAATTGCAAGAGTTTGGGGAAAAAATCCAGAGAGTATAAAGAAAGGATTAATCATTAATGAAAAAAGTGTTCCTGGCCCTGATGAAGATACGGCAACAATAGCAGTTGCAGCAGCAAGAAATGCCTTAAAAAGGGCAGGGATTGAGGGGAAGAGAATTGGAGCTATCTATGTGGGGAGTGAGAGCCATCCATATGCTGTAAAACCAACGTCAACTATTGTAGCGGAGGCAATTGAGGCAACTCCTGACTTAACTGCTGCTGATTTGGAGTTTGCATGTAAAGCAGGAACTGCGGGCATTCAAATGTGTATGGGATTGGTTGGGAGTGGGATTATTGAATATGGTTTAGCTATTGGGGCAGATACTGCCCAAGGAGCCCCAGGGGATGCGCTGGAATATACAGCAGCAGCTGGTGGGGCTGCATATATAATTGGAAATAAAAAGGACGAGTTAATTGCTATTTTTAATGGAACCTACTCATTTACAACAGATACGCCTGACTTTTGGAGAAGAGAGGGACAACCCTACCCAAGACATGGGGGAAGATTTACTGGAGAACCAGCTTACTTTAAGCATGTTTTAAGTGCAGCAAGGGGATTAATGGAAAAGATGGATACAACACCAGAAGATTATGATTACTGTGTTTTCCACCAACCAAATGGAAAATTCTACATAAAGGCAGCAAAAACGCTCGGATTTAAAGAAGAGCAATACAAAAATGGACTGTTAACTCCTTACTTAGGAAACACATATTCAGGAGCAGTTCCTTTGGGATTATCCAATATATTAGATAATGCAAAAGAAGGGGACAGGATTTTGGCTGTCTCTTATGGAAGTGGGGCAGGAAGTGATGCATTTGACTTAACTGTAACAAAGAGAATTGAGGAAGTTAAAGATAAAGCCCCAAAAACAATGGAAATGCTCAATGACAAAATTTACATTGATTATGCAACCTACGTCAAGTTTAGAGGGAAAATTAAAATGTGAAGATGTGGTAGAGCCAAAATACTTGTTAATTTGGATGCAACCTTTTTTAAAGGTTGCGAAGAAAAATTAAGATGTGAAAATAATGTAAATGTTTGGTGATATGAGTTGAGATGTGATATAATGATTGAAAAAATAAAGAAGGACTTTGAGGAATTTAAAGATAAGGCATTTGGTATATTGTTATATGGTTCTTACGCAAAAAATGAATATACAGAGAGAAGTGATGTGGATATTTGTTTGGTTGGGGCTGAAAAAGATATTTACTTAGAAATCTTAGGAAAATTGGGGAATAAATATGACATAAAAATCTTTGAAGATCTACCACTTTATATAAAAATGGATGTTATAAAAAACCATAAAGTTATTTGGGGAAATGAATTGGAGCTTTCAGAGTATTTCTACAAATTCAGAAAGACTTGGAAGGATATGGAAAAGAGGATTAGAGAGAATCAGTTTGAAAGTGTGAGGGAGAAGGTCTTTTTGAGGAGGAGATTTAATGGAAAGAAAAAAGAGATATTTGGAAAAACTTGAAAAGTTTGAGGAAGAATATTACTTCATAAAAGAGCATAAAATTGAGGATGAGGTTACAAAAAGGGCACTGCTATATTCTCTCCAAGTGTGTGTTGATGTTGCAATGGATGTTGTAGCAATGCTTGTTAAGGATGTTGGATTAAATGTTGAGGACGATTACACAAACATTGAAAAACTTTTGGAACATAATATTATTGCAAAAGAAGAAGCAACCTTACTAAAACAATACAACGGGCTTAGAAATGCAATTGTTCATAAATATGATAAATTAAATTTGGAAGTTGTAAAAGAAGGACTAAAAAGAATTGATGAACTCTATGAAATAATAATTAAACTCATTGAATTTTATGAAAAGGTGGAACAATGAGGGATGTTGCAATCATTGGTTATGGACAGACGAAATTCGGTGAGTTATGGGAGAAATCATTCAGAGAACTAATCGTTGAGGCAGGAATTAAGGCAATAAATGAGGCAAATGTAGATGGGAAGGATATTGATGCAATGTATATAGGAAATATGAGTGGGGGTTTGTTTGTTGGGCAAGAACACATTGCTGCATTAATCGCTGACCATGCTGGCTTAAATCCAATCCCATGCACAAGAGTGGAGGCAGCATGTGCATCTGGAAGTTTGGCTTTGAGAAACGCTGTCTTATCAGTAGCGAGTGGGCATCATGATGTTGTTTTGGTTGGTGGAGTAGAGAAGATGACTGACGTCAGTGATGCAACCTCTGCTATTGCCTCCGCATCAGACCAAGAGTGGGAGGCGTTTTTTGGAGCAACATTTCCATCTCTATATGCAATGATGGCAAGGAGATATATGTATGAATATGGTTTAACAATTGAAGAACTTTCAATGTGGAGCGTTATTATGCATGAGAACGCATCAAAAAACAAATACGCCCAATTTCCATTCAAGGTAACATTGGAGCAAGTAATTAATGCTTCTCCTGTTGCAGAGCCATTGACTTTGATGCACTGTTCACCAATCTCTGATGGTGCAAGTGCATTAATTGTCTGTGAGGCAGAGAAGGCAAAGGAATTTGTTAATAGTGATGACATCATCTACATTAAAGCATCAACACAGGCATCAGACACCATGGCTTTGCATGATAGAGAAAGTATGACAACATTAAAGGCTGCAAAAGTTGCAAGTGAGAAGGCATATAAAATGGCAGGAATAAGTCCAAACAAAATTGATGTTGCAGAAGTGCATGATTGCTTTGCTATAAATGGACTCATTCTCATTGAGGATTTAGGATTCTGCAAAAAAGGAGAGGCTGGAAAGATTGTGTATGAAGGGAAGATAAAGATTGACTATGATGAATTCCCAACAGTAAACCCAAGTGGTGGATTAAAAGCAGCAGGGCACGCATTGGGAGCAACTGGAATTAGACAAGTTGGGGAAATATATTGGCAATTAAAGCAGGATAAAGAATGCAAAGATAGGCAGGCAAGTATTAAGCATGGTTATGGAATCACTGCAAATGTAGGGGGAACTGGAGGAACTGTCTGCGTCCATATTCTTTCAGATAAGCGGTAATTAGGGAGATTATGGACAAAATTTTAAAATTATTTATTAAATTCCTTGTGTTGTTCATTGGATTTATTATATTGGATTTTGTAGTTGAGTATTATTTATTTGATGGATTAGCAGTTTATCTGTATGTTTCTGCTGCAATGGTATTTGTGGTTTTGATGATACTCGTTATAATATATACAAAAATTACGGCAATTTATTAGAACAATAAACCCATATCATAAAAATAACCAAAGAAACAACAACAAATAATAAAAGCGTGATTGTTTATGTGCAGTTGCAACCTTTACTTAAATGATGAATTAGTTATGGAAGACGTTATTTTAGTAGAGAAAAAAGATAACAAAATTATAGCAGTTGATTTGTTTGGGGAAAGGAAGGAATTTGAGGGAGAAATTAAAAAAATTGACTTAAACAACAATAAAATTATCATTGGATAACTTAAGCGTTAATATCCAAACCTTTTAACATATGTAGGGAGATATTTGGGGTTGAGAACATGGTAGTTAGAACATGGAGGCACATAAGGGAAAGATACAACTTAATAGGAGTCAAATGTAAAAATTGCGGAACTGTTTATTTCCCTTCAAGAATATTATGCCCAAAGTGTAGAAGAAAGACACAAATGGAAGAGATAAAATTAAGTGGAAAAGGGAAAGTTTATACTTACTCAGTTGTCCATACACCACCAAAGGAGTTTGAAAAAATCGCCCCATACATCATAGCAATAGTAGAGCTTGAGGAAGGGCCAAAGGTAACTGCCCAAATTGTGGATTGTGATAAAGATGAGATTTACATTGGTATGCCAGTTGAGGCAGTATTTAGGAGAATAAAAGAAGATGGAGAAGATGGTATTATAAGTTATGGATACAAGTTTAGACCAGTTAAAGAATAATTATTATATCCAATTGTAGGAATTAAGGAAAATAATATAAAGCATAAAATCATATTCAGTATAAATTTCGAGGAGGAATCCTCTTTTTTATATCTTTATTTGGCAGAAAAAACTTTTTTCTGCTTTTAATTAAGATTTCAATTTAAAGGAGAGTATATTATGAATTTGAGTTTTAAAGAATTAGGTTTATCAGAAAATACATTAAAAGCTTTAGAAAAAAAAGGATTTAAAGAACCTACTGAAATTCAGGAAAAAACAATTCCAATTCTTTTAAATGGAGATGTTGATGTCGTAGGGCAGGCACAAACAGGAACCGGAAAGACGGCAGCGTTTGGATTACCGTTAATTGAAAAGATTGATGAGAATTCAAAAGACGTGCAGGCATTAATTCTCACTCCTACAAGAGAATTGGCTATCCAAGTTTCAGAGGAAATAGATTCTTTAAAAGGAGAAAAAAAGCTAAAAATATTGCCAGTATATGGAGGACAACCAATAGAACCGCAAATTAGGCAATTAAAAAGGGGCGTTCACATAGTGGTTGGAACACCCGGGAGAATATTAGACCACATTAGAAGAGGTAGTTTAAATTTAAAAAATATCTCCTATTTGGTTTTGGACGAGGCAGATGAGATGCTAAACATGGGATTCATTGATGATGTAGAGGAGATTTTAAGACACACTAATAAAAATAAAAGAGTTCTTCTCTTTTCTGCAACATTGCCAAGAACCATATTAAACTTAGCAAAAAGGTATATGGAAGAATATAGATTAGTAAGTGTGAAAAAAGAAACACTCACTACAAATTTAGTGGAGCAGATTTATTATGAGGTCTCCAACTCAAAGAAATTTGAGGCACTATGCAGAGTTATAGATGTTGAAGATGATTTCTATGGATTGGTATTTTGTAAAACAAGGGCAGATGTGAACGAAGTCGCAAATAAACTTATTGAAAAAGGATATGAAGCAGATGCATTGCATGGTGATATTGCCCAAAAACAAAGAGAAAGAATACTAAATAGATTTAAGAAAAAGAGAATCAATATTTTAGTTGCTACAGATGTTGCTGCAAGAGGTATTGATATTAACAACTTAACACACGTGATAAACTACTCTCTTCCCCAAAATCCTGAATCTTATGTGCATAGGATAGGAAGAACAGGGAGGGCTGGAAAAAAAGGAACTGCTATAAGTTTTGTTACGCCTAATGAATATAGAAAACTCAAATATATCAAAAAAATTGCAAAGGTAAATATTAGAAAAGAAAAACTCCCTGAGATAGATGATGTTATAAATGCAAAAAAATCAAAAATTTTGAATAACATCGTAGAAATTATCAAATCAGAGGATTACCAAGAGTATGTTGAAATATCTCAAGAATTAATAAATGAGTTCGGAGCGGAGAGGGCTTTAGCTGCTCTTTTAAAGTATGTATTTAAAGATAAGTTGGTGATTATTGGTGACTAATATGTATTAGAAAACTATATATACGATAAATATGCATAATTGCTAATAGGAGTAAATGTGGATAAAAGTACTCCCGCTTAAATTAACCCTCACGATGGACAGACCCCAAAGAAAGAAAATCAAACCTATTAATTTTTTAATTTTAGTTTATTATTGAATCAAGGTTAACACTATTTTCAACAATTTTTGCTAATTTATCCATGTTTTCTTCAAAAACCTTCCTATAATTATCTCCTTTTATTGGTTTTAGGCCTTTTCTTTTCCTTACAATATTAATCAAATAATTCCTAAACTCATAGTTATCCAAAATTCCATGGAAATAAGTTCCAATTAAATAAGCATCCCCTATTTTCTTTATTGAGCCATCAAAGCCATCTCCTCTGTTTCCAAAGCCCTTCTCTAATTTGATAAGTGGTTTTTCATTTGAATGCGTAATTCCCTCATGCAACTCATAACCTTCGACTTCAAAAACCTTCCCGTCAATCTCTAAAACTCCTTTTGAGTTTTTTATTGCCTTCTCATTACCAAAGTAAGTTACAGCATCAAATATTCCCAAACCCTCAATTGTTCCAACTTCACTTTCCTTCTTGTTTTCATCAACCAACATCTTTCCCATAACCTGATAGCCCCCACAAATCCCCAAAACAATACCTCCCCTTCTAATAAACTCCCAAATCTTCTTATCCATGCCATATTTTTTTATTAAATACATCTCCTTTGTCGATGTCCTTGTTCCTGGGAGGATTAATATGTCTCCCGTTATGTCCTCTCCAAAATCAATAAATTTTATAAACGCATCCCTTGATAACGCATCAACATCTGTAAAGTTGGAGATTTTCGAAAATCTCAAAACATTAACCTCTACCTTACTATTTAAATTTCCAAAAGTTTTTTTACTTTGCAATGCTTGGCTATCCTCTTCTGGCAAAATTAGATGTTCATCATAAGGAACAACCCCTAAAACTGGAATGCCTGTTAGTTCCTCAATTTTCTCTATTCCACTCTTTAAAACATCAACATTTCCTCTAAATTTATTTATTACAATTCCTTTTATCAATTTTCTCCAATTTTTAGGGAGGAGTTCAATAGTTCCATAAATTGATGCAAATACCCCTCCTCTGTCAATATCTGCAACTAAAATTGCCTTTGCATTAACCATCTCCGCTATCCTCAAATTTGCTATGTCATCATCCAACAAATTAATCTCGCAACAACTTCCTGCCCCTTCCATAACGACATAATCATAATTCTTATCCAAATAATCCAAACTTTCTTTTATTTTTTTTAGGAAATAGTCTTTATTTTTCCTATATTCGTTGTAATCCATATCTTTATATGGCTTCCCATGGACGATAACTTGAGAGATAAAATTTCCTTTTGGCTTTAATAAAATAGGGTTAAAGTGTATTGAAGGTTCTGTTTTTGCCGCCTTTGCTTGAGTATATTGGGCAACTGCAATCTCCCCATCTTCCTTTGCAACTCTTGAGTTTAAACTCATATTTTGGGATTTGAATGGAGCAACTTTATATCCCCTATTTGCTAAAATTCTACACAACGCCGAAGTTAATACTGTCTTTCCACTATTTGAGGATGTTCCAACGACCATTATAAATTTTGCCATAATTTCACCAATATTTACAAAAAATTATTTTCTCATATAAATTCAATGGTAAAATTGTTATAAAAAATTTCATTATATGTCCAAAATAATAAAATTAAAATAAAAAAGTAAAAAAGAATTTTTAATTTATGGTTTTTCAATCTTCACAGCCTTTCCATCTTTCCATTCTACGAATATTGGTTCATCTGGAATATCATCTAATGTCTTGAAGTATTCTACAGCCGCTTTTGTTCCCCATCTGTCTGAACCTGCTAAGAGTATTACTATGTGGTCGTTTATCATCTGTTTTTCTATAACTCCTCTATTCTTACCTGGATAGTCATTAGTTATTTTAACTGGAAATGCCCATAGCCATTTTTTAACTACTGGATTTGCTACAGGACCTCCAATTAAAATACAATCTTCTTTTATTTCTAATGACTGATTCACTAATTCAGTGGTATTCTTAAGGTATTTTGCAGATAAGTTGTTATCTACTTCTGAACCGATTATTATCTTAGCCTTATAAACCATTTCTTTTATTTTCTCTGATTTTATATCTTCTGCTACTCCTGGGTATTGCTCAGTAGTAGTTATGTGATGGCTGCCACCTCCTCCTCCACTACTATAGGATGTAGTCGTTGTTGTAGTTGTTGATGCTTGTGGTTCATATTTTAACTTAATAATTCCTGATTTTGATTCTCCTATATTATCAAATAAGAAAAATGCATATCCAAGTGTTTTATTCCATCCTACAAAAGTACAATTTGTAGTTTCTTCAATTTTATTATAGTTTGATGCATTAACTCCCACTATTGCAATTGTCCCATTTAATAGAGAGATGTTATATGTCTTTGCTGATGAATCATTAGATGGCCTATATAAAAATAATGGCTTATTATCAAAATATGCTACAATATCACCTTCTTTTGAAGTGTTTAGTTCCAATATTGTTAGATTTTTATCTTCTTCAAGCGTGTAGTTGAACGATACATTATATTGGATTATATTTATTTCAACATTCCCTTGAGGTATCTCTTTAACCTCCCCTGCAACCATTGGAATCAATAATAAAAGCATCATTCCTAACATGACATAAATATATTTCATTAACTCCACCTCCAAAATTTAAAAAAAGAAAATTTAAAGTTATTTAATGGTAATTATTGTTTTATCTTCTTTTTCTTCAACATCCATTGTCCATCCTGTTGGAAGTGCTATATTCATTTTTCTTATTGGAGTTACGGTTATTGTTGCTTTTGCTGGAGCTATTGTTTCTTCATTGTACATCGGATAGAATACGGCTTCAATATCATTTGCATTTTCTTCTGTTACATTTAATGGAATTGTTATTGATAAACTGCTTGATGCATTTACTATTTCAGGATAAATGTATAGTGTCGTTTCATTTGTTGTTGAGTTGAATTTAATGCTGTATGGTAGATCCATGTATTTTGTTATGTTTGTATAGTTCATTCCTTTCGGTAATTTTATTTCTAAAATTCCTACTTCAATAGGTTCAGTATCTTTGTTAATTATGGTAAATGTTGCATTAAATTCCCTACCAACAATGGCTTTTGTTGTTGTTATTGTTAAGTTGAAATCTTCTGCTAATGGGTCGATATAATCCTTACCATCACTTTTTATTGCTATTGAATATGGTGTTGTTTGTGACATTAGAACTCCACATAATATTTTGGAGTCTCCACTAAATTCAAATGTTATATTGTGTTCTCCACTTGTTAATAGTGTGTTGTTGTAGTATTTTCCTATGAATTTTGGATTTGTTGCATTTACAGTTATTGTATCTATTTTATTTCCATCAACTTTTACAGTTATTTGGATGTTGTTGGTGTTTGTTGCATTTCCTGATTCAGTTAATGCCCTTAATGCTAAGCCAGTGGATTTTGTTGAACCCCATCCAGAACCGCCATATCTGCTGTATATGTTTATTAGCATGTTGTTTAGGGTTATGTATTCATCGTTATCTATAATATCTTTTGCTTTTTGACATCCAATTGAGGCTACAGCAATACTCTCTGATGCAACTCCATATACGCTGTAACTTGAAGTTCCTCTGAATAATGAGATGACATTTGCATTATTGTGTTCATTTATCCAGTTTCCAATATCTTTAATTGTTTGGTTTAATGCATCTTTAACTTCTGAGTCATTAATTCCCATATTGTATGCTTCTGATAATGCCCATGCTTTGAATCCTAAGTCGTAGATGTTATTTTTATCTATGTTTTGACTGATCAGGTATCTTACTGATTTGTTTGTTGCATTGAAGATTTCTTGTTTCAGTGTTTCATTTGTTGTTAAGTTGTATGTTTGTGCCAAACTTATTGTAATTAATGCATTGCTTGAGAATTCATCCCTCATGTAATATGTATATCCAGTGTTCCAGCTTCCATCGCTATTTTGTGAATGTACTAAATATCTTGCTCCATTTTCAATATATTTCATATCTACAGCATAACCACTCATATTTGCAGTAGTTAATCCGTATAATACATATCCAGTGTGGATTGGTTTTGGATATAATGATCCCCAAAGTCCCCAGGCGTATTCATTATTTGAGATTACTTTTGGTTTTCTGATTCCGGTTGTTAATCTTTCAATCCCATTATTTACCATAGAATCAAAGTCAATATTTGTTGAAATATTGTTTTGCTCACAGTATTTTTTAACATAGATAGATGCAACCATTGGTGATGTTGTTTGCTCAATACATCCGTGTGGATATTCAGCGAGGTATTCAATTCCTTTTAGAATTCTTCCTTGTTCTCCAACCATTACCATATATTCAATATGTCTATCGACATCGTATTTTGTTGTATTAAATACCATAAATGTTAAATTCGCTGATGAATTTGTGCAAGTGATGTTCGAATACTTAATTTCAACTGGATGGTCAGTTATTTTTATTCCGGTTAGTGTTTTATTTGCCAATAATTTGTTGTTATTGTCAAATATCTCTATTGATATATTTTCATCATTTGAAATATCAACTGCTTTTATTTTGAAGTATGTCCATCCATATCTCCAAGTGTATCTTGTTTTTTCAGAATCTCCAATTATTTGGATACCTTTCGTTGTGTTTATTTTAATTGTGTAGTAACTTGGAACTGAGACATTGTAGTAAACATCTATCCAGTACTCTCCATCTGCCTGTAAGACATTGTTGTATGGCAATCCATAAACTTCTTTAATGTCTGCTTTTATCTCTTTTACTGTAACACTTATGGTTTTTGTGTTATCCGCCACATTTCTGTCTTTTGTACCTATTGGAGTTATGGTTATTGTAATGTTGTGGGTTCCTGATTCGTTGAAAGTTATTGGAATTTCTTTATATATGTAATCATAATACCATTCATCAAATGTTATTTTCTCGTTGTGTATTATTTTATCGTCTAATTTTACTGTTAAGTTTGCTTCAACAGTTCCATAGCCCTCTTTTCTTAAATCAAACCATAATTTTTTGGTTTCATTTATTTTTACTGCTGTTGGTATGTATGTCCATGCAATTCCAACATCTGGGAATTTTATGGTTTTTAGGATAATGTTATTATTTTCATCAACTTCATCAACTTCGTTATTTGTATCAATAACTGCTTTTATTTCAATGTCGTTTGTTGAATTTGTTGTATAGTTGATTTTAATTTCTTTTGATTCTCCTGCATTTAATGATAATCTTTCGGTTTTTACTGGATTGTTGTTTATGTAGATTGTTGTATTAAATTCTCCACTATTTGAGTTTCCGTTGTTTGTTACTGTTAATGTTATTTCGAAGGTTGTGGCATTTTCTGTTTCATTTATGATTTTATAATTTAGGTTTCCTAATAAGTCGATGTATGTGGTTGTTGTTTCATTTCCAATGATGTAGTTCTTTACTGGGTTTATTAGTGGGTATTGGTCATATACTCCATCGGCTATTGTGTATGGAGTATCTCCAATTCCATCTCCATTTGAGTCAGTTCCACTGTAATCTGAATAGTAGTTTCCTAAGTAGTTTGTGTATTGATTTCCGTTGTAAGTGTAGGTTATTGGTGTTGGTGAGTGGAAGGTGTTGTTTGATGAATCCCTAATCATAATGCTATTTTTGTTATTTATTAAGTTGTTGAGGTATATTATGTTGTTATTTGATGAATTGTCGAGGTAGATTCCCACTTCATTGTTTGAAGCACTTACATTTGTTATTGTGTTATTTGATGAAATCCAAAGGTCGATTCCAGATTCATTATTGTTATTAGCAATTACATCTGTTATTATATTATTATTTGATGAACTGTCAAGGTGGATTCCCTCTATATTGTTATTAGCAATTACATCTGTTATTGTGTTATTTGATGAACTGTAAAGTAGAATTCCATACTCATTATTATCGGAAGCATTTACATTTGTTATTGTGTTATTTGATGAAATCCAAAGGTTGATTCCATACCAATCATTATTTGAAGCACTTACATTTGTTATTGTGTTATTTGATGAACTGCCAAGGTAGATTCCATCCTCATTGCTATCAACATTTACATTTGTTATTGTGTTATTTGATGAACTGTCAAGGCAGATTCCTCTCCAAAACTCCTTAACAGTTAGATTCTTTATTGTGACATTCTTATGTCCATTCACAATGATTCCATTATATTTACCAACTCCATCCAAAACCTTTCCGTTCCCATCTAAAACAACATTATCTGCATCTATGGTTATAGCAGTTCCAGAGAGATTTTCACAGGAAGTATTTAACACATAGTAGCCACTTTCATTTATGGTGTATGGTAGAGAGTTTATGTATTTAACTTCATGGGTTTCATGGGTTGTATTTCCAATAATGTAGTTCTCTACTGGTTTTATTAATGGATAGGAGTCGTTTATTCCGTTATTTGTGTATGGAGTATCTCCAATTCCATCTCCATCTGAATCATTTCCGTTGTAATCTGAATAGTAGTTTCCTAAGTAGTTTGTGTATTGATTTCCGTTGTAAGTGTAGGTTATTGGTTTTGGAGAGTGGAAGGTGTTGTTTGATGATGAACCCCAAAGTCCAATATTTTCACTGTTGTTTATTAAGTTGTTGAAGTAGATTATGTTATTTGATGAATTGTAAAGGTGGATTCCATCCCAACCATTGTTATTAGCACTTACTGTTGTTATTATGTTGTTATTTGATGAACCACCTAGGTGGATTCCACAATCATTATTATTCGAAGCATTTACATTTGTTATTATGTTATTTGATGAATTCCAAAGGAAGATTCCTTCATAAAATTCTTTAACAGTTAGATTCTTTATTGTAATATTTTTATGTCCAGTTATATTGATTCCATAATATTCTACACAGATTCCAGGGATAGTATATTTTGTATTATCTCCATCTAAAACCTTTCCGTTCCCATCTAAGACAACGTTATCAGCATCTATGGTTATAGCGGTTGTATTGAGATTTTCACAGGAAGTATTTAACACATAGTAGCCACTTTCAGTTATGGTGTATGGTAGAGAGTTTATATATTTAACTTCATGGGTTTCATGGGTTGTATTTCCAATAATGTAGTTCTCTACTGGGTTTATTAGTGGGTATTGGTCATATACTCCTCCTTTTGTGTATGGAGTATCTCCAATTCCATCTCCATCGTTATCGGTTCCGTTGTAATCTGAATAGTAGTTTCCTAAGTAGTTAGTGTATTGATTTCCGTTGTAAATGTAGGTTATTTCCTCTGGGGAGTGGAGGATGTTATTTGATGAATCCCAACCTTCAATATTACAACTGTTGTTTATTAAGTTGTTGAGATATATTATGTTATTATCTGACGAATCCAAAAGGACGATTCCATCTTCATTATTCGAAGCATTTACATTTGTTATTGTGTTATTTGATGAAATCCAAAGGACGATTCCACAATCATTATTATTTGAAGCATTTACATTAATTATCTTACTTTTTGACACATTCAAAAATTCTACTCCAACGGTTGTATTACTTAAATCTACATCTTTAACGGTTATATTCTTACAATTTACTGCAATTACTTGTCCAGCGTTGCTACTACTATCTATTACTACATTTTCCTTATTTTCTAAGTAAATCAGTAGTTTTCCATTAACTGTGTTATTTGTTATTGTGTTGTTGAATGAATAATACACATCTAACCCACAATTTTTAAAGTTATTGTTGGTTATTGTGTTATTTGATGAGCTGCCAAGGGAGATTCCACAATTATTATTATTAGCACTTACATTTGTTATTATGTTATTTGATGAATTCCAAAGGAAGATTCCATCATAAAATTCTTTAACAGTTAGATTTTTTATTGTAATATTTTTATGATTTCTTATATAGATTCCATAATATTCTACACAGATTCCAGGGGTGGTATATTTTGTATGATTCCCATCTAAAACCTTTCCGTTTCCATCCAATACAACATTATCTGCATCTATGATTATAGCAGTTGTATTGAGGTTTTCACAGGAAGTATTTAACACATAATACCCACTTTGACTTATTTTGTATGGTAATTTATTTATGTATTTAACTTCGATATAATTCTCTATTGGTTTTATTAGTGGATATTGATCATATACTCCATCGGCTATTGTGTATGGAGTATCTCCAATTCCATCCTTATCTGAGTCAGCTCCATTGTAGTCTGAGTAATAGTTCCCTAAGTAGTTAGTGTAGTTTGTTCCGTTGTATATGTAAGTTATTGGTTTTGGTGAATGGAAAGTGTTGTTTGATGAACCATAAAGTCCAATATTTTCACTGTTGTTTATTAGGTTGTTTAGATAGATTGTGTTATTTGATGAACTGACAAGGCGGATTCCCTCTTTATTGTTATTAGCAATTACATCTGTTATTGTATTATTATTTGATGAATCCCAAAGGTAGATTCCACTACCATTATTATTCGAAGCATTTACATTTGATATTGTGTTATTTGATGAACTGTCAAGGAAGATTCCACAATCATTATTATTTGAAACATTTACATTTGTTATTGTGTTATTTGATGAACTGTCAAGGCGGATTCCATAATGATTATTATTTGAAGCATTTACATTTGTTATTGTGTTATTTGATGAACTGTAAAGGGAGATTCCATCCCAAAATTCTTTAACAGTTAGATTCTTTATTGTGATATTTTTATGTCCATTTACTATGATTCCAGTAGGATAGGTATCTGCACAATATCCATCTAAAACCTCCCCGTTCCCATCCAATACAACATTATCTGCATCTATGGTTATAGCGGTTGTATTGAGGTTTTCACAGGAAGTATTTAACACATAATATCCACTTTGAATTATGGTATAAGGAAGCTTATTAATTACATAATAGTTTGGTGGAGTATAATTGCTATTTTCATTTATAGTCAAAGAAGGATCTCCATATAAATTAAAATCCATTAAATTCATTATATCACATGAATCAAGATTATTTCTAAAAGAACTTTTTGCTAAATATAAAGCTTCACCAACAGGATGTCCATCCACCACTCTTTTAACAAACTCGTATCCAATTTCTGCATTGTCTGGATCTCCATTGGGTGACCAATACCCTGGTTTATACCAAGATGCTCTTGAAGCTGAAACTGTAGCAATAGCCCCTCTTTTTAATAAAGCATATCCTAAATTATCACTGTCTTCTGGGTAGCCATTTGAACATGAACATTGATAGGTTATTGCTGGTTTATCATTATTTAGCTTTAAAGTATCATAAGAGTTTAAGAAACTTATCCAACTCATCTCATTAGATTCTGGTACACCATCTCCATCATCTTCAACCCATATTTCCCTATATACTATTTTATGATAGCCATGTCCCCACCAAAATACTATCCCACAACCATTGTTCCATTCATTAATGACATTTGACTTATTTATTGGTGCATTGTAGTATGGAGCAGTAGTAGGAACTGGATTTATACCACTTCTTTCATACATTACGTAATGAGAAAATCCATTTTGATTTAGTGAATTTTCAATTAAATATTTTGGTAAATCCCTACCATCTGTTCTATTATATCCATCTTCATTTTCATAATTTGAAATCGCCATTGGCAACATTACATTTTTTCTCCAATCTCCATAAGTGTTTCCATAAGTCATTATTTTATATAATATAGCATCTAATGCCCCATAATCATTATTATACACAGGAATCCTACCAACAAATACTTCAGGATAAAAATCTACAGTATCATTAGGATCACCATATATACCATTTCCGTCAGAATCCCAATTTCCGGTTAAATCTGCATAGAAGTAATCTGTTGGACAATCTTCATCGTCGTCCCCAGCACCATATCTTGGATAACACATCATCATTGGTATATCTCCATAGCTATCTGAACTATTCAAGGGGTCATCAGGATCTGGGTTTCCTATTAGTAACACATATTTTATTCCGTAAGTCAGATAGTGGTTTCTAAGCCAGTTTCTAATATTTATGGCTCTTTGCTGTCCAGTTTCATATCCATAATCATCTTCAGTAATAATTAAAGGATTATATCCTTTAAATTTTAAATAATTAACAAAGTTATTGTTATTTAATTGACTTGAGTACTTTACAATATCATTTGTTGTTACAATTACATAATCATATATGGCATTAGTGTTGCTATTTGGTAATGTAGTTTCTTTTAGTACATTTTTATTTAGGATATTATAGTTATTCAGTAGTTTATATGTCTGTGGAGACATCACATATCCTTTTTCAGTTGAGGAACTGGTGCCTAATAAGTTATATGATATTTTAAAAACAACTTTTTTGTTTATGTAAGCTTTCTTCTCTACTGGATTATACTGCACTGGTGTAAATACTACCCTAACCAATTTAGCTTCTCTAAGCTGACCTTTGTGAACTATTGAGATAGGTTTACTTGGATAAAGTTTATTAACGCTATATATATCTAAATTGTATCCATTCTTTATATTTTTGTTACTTCCATAACTAATTATGGTCTTATTAACAATGTTTGCCACATATGGTGGTGCAGGCGGGATATTTAGAGTTTTATTAATATAACATCCTTCAGTTTCTACTATTTCCAATTTTACACTTGATAAATCACAGTTTAATGGAAGTAGTATGTCATACTGTTTATATGGCAACATAGGATTTCCAGGGGAGTTCCCATTGTTAAATCCATCTATTAATATAAGTTGTGAATTATTGTCTATATTTTTAATTTTATAGCTATCTATAGTTAAGGTATATGTATCAGAATTTTCAGCATATGATATTTGGAATATTATTAGTAACAACACTCCTATTACAAATCCAGTGTATTTTTTCATATTCATCACCCTATTGCCAGTTGTGACCTCCAATAATGAATAGTGCCATTTATTTCTCTTGGCATGTTATTAGTTACTTTTATTACCAAACATGTATTTTTATCAATGTAGTTTAATGGAGGATACCCTATACAATAGGTATAGTTTTCATGTAGATCTGAAATATTTAGTTGTATAATAGCCACATATTTGTTACTTCCAACCTTTTTTAGAGGGAATGTTTTTAACTTTTTGAAATATGATGCTCCGGGGATACTTTCATTTTTTACATATTCATATAAAGATACACTATTTGGCTCATTTTTTGGCAGTAAGTAGTTTTTTGATACTGGATTATCATACAGTACTGTTATTTTTATTGTAATGATTTCAGATTCATTGTTGGATGATTTAGTTGAATTATTTTTTATACACCCGGTTAAAAACAGCATTCCAATAATCGTTATTATGTAGATTTTATAATTAGACCACATTGTATCACACTGTTGTACCTCAAAATTATTTCACATCAGTAGGTAATAAAGGGAAGTGCTAACAATAATAATTATGAAAGTATCAAATATTTCCTCATCTTTATCACCACATAACTACTTTAATAATCTAAAGTGTCGTTCAAAATCTTAAATTTAAAAAATATAACAGATTTTATGTCATATCAAAAACTATATTTAAAAATTTCTGTTTAAAAATAAACCAAAATATTTTTATATAAAATAGAATAAAAAAAGTAGTTTTAAAAATTAAATACAAGTACAATTATTCAACAATTTCTTCTAATATTTTTAAGAACCTCTCATTCTCTTCAAATGTTCCAATTGAAATTCTAACATAATTATCTCCCAAACCATCAAAGGATGAACAATCTCTGACAATAACTCCTCTTTTTAAGAGTTCTTCGCAGAACTCTTTTGATGTCATTGTTTTAAGTTCAACAAGTACATAATTTGCTTCAGATGGATAGACCTTTAAGTCCTTAAATTTCTTCAACCCCTCATAGAGCATTTCCCTACTTTTTATTCCATCTTTTACACATTTTTCAAAAAACTCTTTATCTCTTAAGGCAGTTATTGCACAAATCTGGCTTAATCTTGTTAAGCTAAATATTGGCTTAACCCTCATCATGTAATTAACTATTTTCTCATTTGTTATACCATAACCAATTCTCTGCCCTGCTAAACCAAATACCTTCGAAAATGTTCTCAAAACTAAGACGTTATCGTATTTTAATGCCCATTTTGTTAAATCATACTCTTTCTTCGCATATTCTATATATGCATGGTCTATAACAACAAGAGCATCAGTTGAGTTTATAATTTTTTCAATGTCCTTTTTGTCAATAACGTTTCCTGTTGGATTGTTTGGTGTGCAAAGAAAGATAACTTTTGTTCTTTCATCTATATTATTTAGGACACTCTCAACATCCAATTGAAAGTCCTTTTCTTTATCAAATTTTGCATATCTTATTTCTGCCCCATAAATCTTTGCCGATATGGCATATTGTGTAAATGTTGGGATTGGGATGACAACATTATCTCCCTTGTCAATAAAAGTCCTCATTATTGTGTCGATTACCTCATCTGCTCCATCTCCACCAACGATGATGTTCTCTTTTGGCACATCTAAGAATTTACTCAACTCCTCTAACAACTCTGGGCTAACGGGTTCTGGATATTGATGGAGTTTTGGAATTTCCTTCAATATTTCTTCCTTAATTTTTGGTGAAGGACCCCAAGGATTTTCATTTGAACCCAATTTAATAATTTCTTCTGGTTTTATTCCGTATTTCCTTGCAATTTCTTCCTTTGATTTTCCTGGGACGTAGGGCTTGAATTGTTTAACTATATCCCTTATTTTGTCCTCAATCAAATAAACCACCTCAACAATAAAAAATTTTTGGCAAAACCTTTTAAGGTTAGTTTTTAAGGTCTTAAAGTTTTTTCTCTAATAATTCTACGATTTTATCTAATTTTTCATTCATTTTTTCCATTTCTCCAAAAATCAGTTTTATATATTTAACCCCTTCATCCAACTTCTTATTTAATTCAATTAAGTCATCTGCTGAAATCCTATTAATCCCATCTGGAAACTCAATATATGCATTTAATTCTTTTTCCTCTATTTTCTCAATCTTAATTAATTTATCCTTCTTTTCCAGTACCTTAATATTCTTTTTAAACAACTCTTTAATTTCTTCATCATCAAAGTTAGCCAATATTCTAACAGTTCCATCCTTATGATTATAAACTACCCCATCAATCCCCAAACCCCGTCCAATATTTTCAACCCTATCTCTAAATCCAACATGTTGAACTTTGCCATATATTTTTAGCTCGTAGGTTGTTGGCATAAAAACATCACCATTACTCCAGGAGTTCATTAACATCAATCTTATCAGCATTATAAAGTTCTTTTGCTCTGTTGTAAATGAGCTCATCTGCCTTATCCTCAACAACTACTACAACTTTTGAAGGTTTCGTTTTTTCAATTCTCTTTGCAATATTGTTTTTTGTTATTTCTATTTTCTTCTTAATTCCTTCCAATGCTTTCTCTGGAATGTTTGGATTTATTGTTTTCATGTCCTCTATATCCAACATACCTTCTGTGCAGATAACATTTAAATCTGGATTCTTATCCTTCAACTTTCTAAACAATTTTTTATTTGATACAATGTATAATGCATTTTTGTCAATTTCCTTCTCTTCAAATTCAAATCCAAAGTCCTTTAAAACATTGTTCAAATGCCTTTCTGCCTTTAAAATTAACCTACAAAATTCTTTTGCCTCTTCCTCATTAAGTTCATGCAATGGGGCCTTTTTGTATAAGAACTCATCTGCCTCAATCAATGCATAGATTGCCTTTTTGAACTCATCGACATTTATTTTCCCAGCTTTTGCATCTTTGTAGGATATTGTTTTGCTATCTGCGGATGGCTTTCCCATTCTCTCTATTTCTGATATTGTGGATATTGCCTTTATAATTAAATTTTTTGAATCTTCCACCCTTTTGGCTATCATTATATCACTTATTTATTGTTCTAATTATAGTTGTGTGCGAATTTTTTAAGCTTTTATAACAACTTATTAAATTTTAAGAGGTCATTTTTCCTCTTTTAAATTTTGAAATTGAGAACCTAATATTCACAAATTTTATTGAAGTTATGTTCATCGAAGCGAAGCTTCGAGCAGCTAAATCTTTGATTTCGCCTAATCGAACCGAAGGTTCGAGCAGCGAAAACTCCTGCGGAGTTTTCGCCTAAATTTCTAACGCACACAACTATTTCTTATTTTTCATTTTTCATTATTTTTCTTTTTATTCTCTTTTTCTAACCTTTCCAACTCTTCAACGAGCATAGGTAAGAATACACCAACATCAGTAACTACTCCAATAGCTTGGGAAGTTCCCCTATCCATCAATTTTGTAACTGTTGCTGGGTTTATGTCAACGCAGATGGTTTTTACATAAGATGGGAGCAAATTACCTGTTGCTATTGAGTGTAGCATTGTCGAAAGCATTAAAACCATTTTTTTACCTTTTAGCATCTCTCTCATTTTATCTTGTGCTTCAACAACATCTGTTATGACATCTGGTAAAGGCCCATCATCCCTAATACTTCCAGCCAATACGTATGGAACATTATTCTTTATGCATTCATACATAATTCCTTTCTTCAATATCCCTTTTTCTACTGCTGCCTTTATACTTCCTGCCTTCATTATGGTATTTATTGCATACAAATGATGCCTATGCCCTCCTGAGACGGGTTTTCCAGTTTCTATATTAACGCCGAGTGAAGTTCCATATAATGCCCACTCAATATCATGTGTAGCAAGTGCGTTTCCACTAAATAATGCCTGAACATAACCCATCCTTATTAACTTAGCCAATGCCTCCCCAGCTCCTGTGTGCACTATTGCTGGCCCCCCAACGACTACAATACCCCCTTTTCCTGTCTTTCTATACTCTTCTCTTATTGCATACATTTCCTTCGCTATTTTTCTTATTATTGTTTCTTTTGGTTTTTCGGAAGAGGCCTCTGATTTCATAAATTCAAATAATTCTCCTTTTTCCCTTGGTTTTTCTGGTGGGATGACTCTAATTCCCTTATGCCCAACAACAATTAAGTCCCCTTTCTTAACTTTCCTTATTGTTTTAACCTCTGCCCTCTTTTCCTCTGGATAAACAACAATAACTCCGTCCATTTTTGGATTCTCTACTTCGATCCACTCTCCTTTATACCTTATGAATGTTGGGTGGTTGGTTGTTGAATAGAAGCCATCAGGCAAAACCATATCTCTCTCTGCTTCTTTCAACTCAACTTCTTCAATCTCTGGAATCTCTGCCCCAATGTCCCTAAGTTCCATTAAAATCTCATCAACATGTTCTTCATCTCTTCCAATAACCAATATCTTTGCGTAAGATGGATCCGTCTTCCTCTTTCCAATCTCAAATTCTAAAACCTTATAGTCCCCACCTAAATCCAAAATTTTGTCAAATACCTTTGGAAGGATTAAGCTATCTATTATATGCCCTCTCAACTCAATTTCTCTCATGAACATAATATCCCACATTTATTTTTTTTGTTCAATTATCTATACGGCAAAACCTTTGGTTTTGCCATTAAATTTTCCAGCGTATTCATAACCCTTATTAAATGCTAATAAGTTCTTTTCTTCAGTTCCTTTTGGAACACTATCTAAGATTGCTTTTTCCATACTCTCTTTTGAAACAATACCAGTGATTCTTGTTAAAGCCCCTAACATCACAATATTTGCCACAATTCCCAAACCAACTTCTTCATTTGCAATTCTTGTAAATGGAATCTTGTATAGGTTTACATTTGGAACATCCACTGCTGAAACTAAATCCTCATCAATAAGTAAAAATCCATTTTCCTTTACATCATTAACATATTTATCAAATGCTGGCTGGGACATACAGACCAGAATATCTGGTTTTATAACCTTTGGGAAGTCAATTGGCTTATCATCAATAACTACCTCTGATTTACTTGCTCCTCCTCTTGCCTCTGGACCGTAGGATTGTGTCTGAACTGCCTCTTTTCCATCATATAAAGATGCTGCTCTTCCTAAGATAACTCCTGCCAATATAATCCCTTGCCCACCAAATCCGGACAACCTTATTTCTTTTCTCATGTTTGCCCTCCTTTATTACATCATTATGCCATAAATTTTGAAATATAAGTTTTAAAAATTTAAGTTAAAATTTTAAGTTGGTTGTGGTTTTCATTGATAACAATACATTACTTACATAATTAAATGCCCAATATTAAAATTAACCGTAGTTTAAACAACCTTTAAAAAATTCGCACACAACTATACTCGCTACGCTCGGTAATGCCTCTTATTCTTGTTGAAGTTTTTTCAATTCTTCGATAAATTCTGGTTTTTCAATATCCACAAACTCCCCAACAATGATTTTTCCGTTCAACTCTTCCTCTGACATATCTTTTGCTCTGTTGATGGTGATAGAGCTTTCTTTTAGGAATTTCATCATTTCAGCTGGTTTTCTTGATACATTAAATCTTCCATAGTATGTTGGACATTGGGAAACAACCTCAATAAATGAAAAGCCTTTCTTTTGAAGTGCTTTCTTTATTGCGTTTACTAATTGTATTGGATGGGCTGTTGTCCATCTTGCTACGTAAGTTGCCCCTGCTGCTTCAGCCAATTTACATAAGTCCATTGGATTTTCTGGGTTTCCATAAGGTGCTGTTGTTGCTTTCTTCTTGTGTGGTGTTGTTGGTGAACACTGCCCTCCAGTCATCCCATATATGTTGTTGTTAATACAGATGACTGTCATGTCTATATTTCTCCTACACCCATGGATGAAGTGATTTCCTCCTATTGCTGCTAAATCTCCATCTCCTGTGAATACAACAATCTTTTTGTCTGGTCTTGCTACCTTTATACCTAAAGCAAATGCAATAGGTCTTCCGTGTGTTGTGTGCAAAGAGTCACAATACAAATAACCTGGAATTCTTGAAGAACAACCAATTCCTGAAACTGCAATGTAATCTTCTGGCTTTATGTTGAGTTTTTCAATGGCATTTAAAAAGCAGTTTATTACAATCCCGTTTCCACATCCTGAGCAAAATATGTGTGGTAATCTATCTGTTCTCATATACTTTAAAGATGGATGCATTTGTTATCACCTCATTATAATATTATTTTTAACTTATCCTTATCTTTTTACTAAACATCATCAATTATCTCCGCAATTTTACCGCATGGCTTAGTTCAAACACTGCTCCAGACAACTCATTCCCGATATCTTGCAATTCTGAAATATCCAATTCAATTTCTTTATCTCCTTCAATAACTACTGCAACAGGTAAGAACTTATATGCTATCTCTACTATCTCAAAAGGTTTGCAGAGCATATCAACTGCTACCAATCCATGAAATCCCTCTGCCCTATCCTCCAATACTTTAGTTATAATCTTATTTATGTGGATATTGTTGTCTAAGGATAGGATAATATTTTTTATTACAACTTCTTCTGATTTTCCCTCAACCTCAAATACTGCCTTTACTCTTAAATATCCTTCCTCTTGTAACTCATGTATGTCATCTTCATCATAAATACCTTCTCTATATTTATCAATATCTATATCTTTTTCCTCCCTCACAACAACATTAAATCCAACGTTGTATTTTTTGCAGAAATTGCTAAAGAATTGGATGATGTGAGCGATAGCATTACCAAACTCTTTTGAATCCATCTTTAATTTTGGGGGAGATATTACCTCAACATCAGCACCATGCTTTAAGCAAAAATCTATATAATCCAAAAATGACTCAAACTTTATCTCCAACTCTCCAACCTTAGTGTATAAATTACCTTCTTCCTCATTCTCAATAGACAAAAGTTTAGCATTGTATTTTTCTTTTAATTCATTAATTGCTTTTTCAAATTCCTCCTCAACAACATCTTTTTTGTTTCCTCTAAGTTCCTCATATACAATAACTTCAATCATCAAATCACCATTAGATAAATTAAAAGATCTATTGATTTTGATTATAGTTTTTTGAATTTATATAATTATCCAAAAGAAAAAAAAGAAAAGATTTATTTAAACATACCGTATCTCTTAACAACGAACTCTCTACCAAGAGTCGCTAAGAAACTTCCCAATTTAGGCCCGTATCTCTTTCCTAATAATATTTTATAGGACGCTAAGAATGCCTTCTTTGGCTCCAATCCAACTTCTTTTGCTGTCTCATAAATAAGTTCATGTATGTTTAAGGCATCAAATTCGATATCTTTAATTTTTTCTCCAAAGTATTTAATCCATTCTTTTTGTTTGTCATCCAATTCATTGTATATTTTCTTTGCCTCTTCCTCACTAATTATAACCAACTTCTCTCCGTACTCCAATGCCCAATTTCTCGCCATCATCAACCTATCTTTTAACCTTTCTATGTCATATTCGGTGATGTTGTCCAAATCATAGTTATTCCTCTTTAATATCTCAAACACCTTGTCCATATCCAACTTATCATCTTTCATAGCGAGTTGAGCAATGATGGAGCAGAACCTATATGGCACTTGTAAAGGCATTTTTTCTGGGATTCTTGGGGTGGAGAGTTCATACATCCTCAATTTTTCAATGTCGTTTTCATTTAAATCATCTCTATCTCTATTTTCAAAGTAGAATCTCTCCAAATTATCATAGTTATCAACTAAATCTGGTATCTTCTTCAAATCAAAGTCAATGTGTTTTGCTGGTTTACTCCTAAGCATTAAATACCTCAAAATTTCTGGATGTGCAATTTTTTCCCAATCTTTAACAGCAAACACCACTCCTGATGAGGATGACATTGGTTTAACAACATCTCCAACCTTCAACTGTATCCACTCATAAACAACTTTCTCTGGTGGGATATAGTTGAATACTTCCCTCGCTATTCTCACACCAGTATCGTAAGAACCTCCAGCCGCTGCGTGATCTTTACCCATTGGCTCAACAACAACCCCAAATATACTCCACCTTGCTGGCCAATCCACTCTCCATGGGAGTTTTGCTCTTCCTTTAAATGGTTTAACTGTATTTTCATGCCCACAACTGCATTTGTATGTTACTGTTTGCTCTTCTTTGTTATAACTTATGATTTTTGTTATATTCAACTTGCCACACTTCTCACAAACAACATTCAATGGATACCAGTCCTCTGGTAATGGTTCTTGTTTTGCCCTCTTTCTAAATTCGTCTAAGATGTTTTTTATTTTATCCCTATTTTCCAATACAATCTTTATTTTTTCATCGTAGATACCTTTTTTGTAGTTCTCATCTGCTCTGTATGTTGTTAGCTCAATTCCCAAATCATCCAAACTTTCCAAGAATGGGGTTAAAAAGTGTTCTGCATAACTCTTACAGCACCCTTCTGGGCAAGGGATTTCACTTATTGGCATTCCTACATACTCTGCATAACTCTCTGGTAAGAATGGATATACTTTCCTCAATGGGTCGTAGGTATCTGCAATGAATATAAGTTCTGCATCAACGCCCTTATTTAATAATCCCTTATAAATTGCATCTGCTGTGAGGGTTTCCCTTGCATTTCCTATGTGTATATGTCCTGAGGGTGTTATTCCACAAGCAACTACGTATTTATCCACATCTCTCTTTTTTATCACTTTTTCAGCAATTACATCTGCCCAATGCAAGTCATCGCCTCCTTAATATAATTTTTTAAAATTTATATGGGTTATCCTAAAAGACAAAAATAGTTAATTATCAAAATAAACACAATCTTAAATAAAAATTTTGCCCTAATTTTAGTCAAATTATTTAAAATTGAAAAGAGGGTCTATTAAAAGTTCACTAATAAGTACATAACTATAATTCAAAAATTCAAACATAAGATAACTTTAGTATAAATCATTTTTTTCAGTATTTTTATGATGGATAGAGATATATATTATTGCAGTTTTCATATTAACTCCCCAATTATTATGTTTTATTGTTAAATATCAGTATCTAACCCATATTTTTTAGCCAACAAAAGTGCTTTTGCCATCTCTTCATGATTTAACGCTCTGTCTATATCCTCATAAAGAATAGCTTTATATTCTGGTCTGTATTGGAACATTACATTTACCTTTGCATCTAAATGCTTTCCAATCCACTTAAATATTCTCTCAGTGCAACACTCTAAGTGATTTGGCATAACCAAGTGTCTAATTATAATATCTTCACCCTTTATCATCAAGTGGTTTCTTTTTACAACTTTGCAGTAATTTTTTATCTTAGATAACCTCTCAGCACACCTATCATTTCCAAACTTAAAATCACTCAGCCATAAATCAACGACCCCATCTAATAGATGCATTGCCTCCTCACTCATATACATATTTGAATTCCACACCACTGGAATATTTACATTAACATGCCTTAGGATTTCCAAAATTGTTAGTAAGTGGGGCGTTGGCTCCCCTCCCACAAAATTTACGTTTTTGGATATTGCTCTTTTTTCCTCTATAATCTTTGCCATTAGTTTGCGGTTAACTTTTTTGCAGTAGTTTTCAACTGGAAGATTCTCAAAATAAATCTGTGAAATTTCCCAATTTTGGCAAAATACACATTTAAAATTGCATCCACAAAAAAATATTGTGTGGGAAGGTATTAAAACGTCCTCTTCACCATAGTGCAAAAATTCGGATGAATAATAACTTTCTCCAATTTTACAAAATCCCAACTCTTTCTTTCTATTTACATAACACTTATGCTCACAAAAATGACAATTTTCAAAGATTTTCTTTGCTATCTCTATCTTTAAGTCCAACAAATTGGGATGGGTTATTTTAATGTCCTTTATATTTGTTGTTTCTTTAAATTCATCCATTGCATTTTTATGCATTTCCCAAAGTTCGTCAATATCTTTCTTAGCAAAATTGTCAACCTTTATTGATTTTGAGATTAAAAATTTTGCTGGTAGTTTATTTTCAGAAACTTTTAGATACCTTTCCAATAACATTTTCTCACCAATACTATACACAACACATAAACATAATTAAGCATGGATTATTTATTTAAAATAATTTATTCATTTATTTAAATTTTTAGATTTGGATAATGTAAAAAATTAAGAATTATGACGAAAAATAAAAAATAGAAATTCATCTTATTGTTGCTCAATTAAAACAGCGTTGACAACTCCGTCTTGTCCTGGTCTTGATGTTACTTTTGCTAAACCTAACTCTGTTTCAATAATTGCTCCTTTTGTAATGATGTTTCTTCTGATGTAGTGTTTGTTTGCTTGGTTGTCAACTACGGTTTTAATTGCAACTTTTTTACAAACTCCTGTTTTTGGGTCTAAAACGTTTGCATAGTTTGTTCTTAATAATCTAACTTTTCTATTTCCTCCTCTACATCTAATAATTTTCATCCTTATTTCTTCTGATAAAAGTGTTTCTGTTGGTTCTCTTCCCATTTCATACTTTCTCTTTTTTCTTGCCATTTTGTATTTTCCACCTGTTGGCTTTCTTCTACTCTTTCCTTGCCATACTCCCATATTAACACCCTAAACCTGTTTTAAGTAGTTAGTAGATTGTTTATTCCCATTGGGATATATAAACTTTAACTTGAAGTATAGTTGTTTGTGGAATTTCTTGCATTTATTTAATTGCACAATTCTTTTATAAGAATGACAAATGAAGGTAAAATTTTTAATAAAGAACCACATTTTTCAAATTTTATTTATATTTATGTATTTATATTATTTATATGCAAACAACTATAACCCAATAATAAAAAAGAGACATATATATACTTTGCCATGCGAGCCAAAAGTTTTATTGAATTTATAATATAAAAAATTAACTACTGACAAAATACCTTAACTAATAAATAAAACATAGATATTGGTTATGCTTTTTCAAACTCTTCAATCAAAATCTTCAAAATTGCCATCCTTACTGGAATTCCATAGAAGGACTGTTTAAAGTATTTTGCCTGAGGAAGTTTATCAACTTCGTAATCAATCTCATCAACCCTTGGCAATGGGTGCATAACAATCAAATCTTTATTTTCAACATGCTCCCTCTTTATCTTATAGCTTCCTTTAACCTTCTGATATTCATTCAAATCTGGGAACCTCTCCTTCTGTATCCTTGTAACATAAACAACATCAACATCCAAATCATCAATCTTATCGGATTCATATATCTTAACTCTCCCCTTCAAATCCTCAATGATTTCCCTTGGCATTTTCAATTCTTTTGGGGAAATAAAGTGTAACTCAACACCCTCAAAAAGTGCCAGTGCATAGGAAAGAGAATGGACAGTCCTCCCATACTTCAAATCCCCAACAAATGCAACCCTTATATTATCAATCCTTCCAATCTCTCTCTTTATTGTGTATAAATCCAATAGTGTTTGAGTTGGGTGCTGATTACTCCCATCTCCCGCATTTATAATAGGGACCGATGAGTATTCGCTTGCCAACCTTGCCGCTCCCTCAGCAGGATGCCTTAAAACAATAATATCACAATAATTACTAACAACCCTAATGGTGTCTATTAAACTTTCTCCCTTTGCTACTGAAGTGTTCTCAATATCCCCAAATCCAATAACTTCCCCACCAAGTCTCTTCATTGCAGTTTCAAAAGATAGCCTTGTTCTTGTCGATGGCTCATAGAATATTGTTGCTAAAATCTTTCCTTCTAAAATTTTTGATGGTTTTTTTGAATTTAATATCTCCTCCATCTTCTCTGCTTCATCTAATATTCTCAAAATGTCCTCTTTACCAATATCCCTCATTGAAATAAGATGCCTCATAATCTCCCTCCTAATGCAATATTATTTATAGGCTTTATTTTATATTTATTCCTAATACGGTGGGATGTTATGAGATTCAGTGAAATTTTTAAAAAGTTTCATCAAAGAAATAGGATACTTCGCTCCATCCATATCTTTTCATAGGAGGGATACGTATGGAAATTATACAAATATTTGGAATATTGTTTGCATTGTTTGCATTATCAAGAGTTATTTTGCAGATAAGGAATAGGAACATGAACTTGGATGAAGGAATATTTTGGATATTTGTTTGGACTTTGGTTGTTGTTGTATTGGTATTTCCTCAAACACTTGATTACTTAGCAAGGGTTCTTGGTGTAGGGAGGGGTGTAGATGCTATAATTTACCTAAGCATAGTAGCCCTATTCTACTTAATATATAGGATGTATGCAAAAATGGAACATTTGGAGAGAGAAATTACGAAGGTCGTTAGGGAAATAGCAATTAAAGATAGATATGAACCAAAAGATAAAAATGAGGGATAATATGGATAAATTAGAATTGGTTTTGACTGAGGCCTTGCCTTATGTGTCAAACTTGGAATATGCAAAAGAACTTATATTGAATTCAAAGGATTTAGAGGAGTTAAAAGAAAAGATAAACAACCTCCTTAAGGAAGAGAAGGATATAACAAAAAAGACAGATTTGAGGATAATACTTGAAAAAATTGAGGAGATTGAAAATGAATAAATAATTAGGAAATTAAGTAAATTAACTTTTTTGATTATTTCTTTTTCCTATATTCATGCTCAAATTCTTTATCGTAAAGTTTTGAATATGCATAATGTCTTGGATTTAAAACCTCTCCAACAATAATTAGGGCTGTCTTTTTTATGCCTTCTTTTTTAACCTTCTCTGCTATATCCTTCAAAGTTCCAACAATAATCTTTTCATCTTCCCATGATGCATGATAAACCACTGCAACAGGCGTATCTTCTTTGTAACCCCCTTCTATCAACTCTCTGCAAACCTTGTCAATCATTGAAACTCCCAAATATATTGCCATTGTTGCATTGTGCTTTGCTAAATCCCTTAATTTTTCCTTCTCTGGCATTGGAGTCCTTCCTTCTGGTCTTGTAATGATTACTGTTTGGGAAACATCTGGCAAAGTAAGTTCTACCTTTAAGGATGCTGCTGCAGCAAATAATGAGGTAACTCCAGGAATTATTTCAACATCTATGCCATGCTTTTTTAACTCATCAATCTGCTCCTTAATTGCCCCATAAATGGAGGGATCCCCTGTGTGCAATCTAACAACATTTAGGCCTTTTTTGACATTTTCAACCATAATTTTAACTATTTCTTCCAAATCCATTGTTGCACTGTTATATATCCTTGCGTTCTTTTTGTTGTATTTCAAAAGTTCTTTATTAACCAATGAACCAGCGTATATTATTACATCTGCATTTTCTATTGCCTTTTTTCCCTTTAATGTTATCAACTCTGGGTCTCCTGGACCTGCACCTACAATGACTACTTTTTTACAATCATCCATTTTCTCCCTCAAGTTTTTATATGACATAATCCATTACAAAAATCGAGGATGACTATGTATTTGGATATTGTATAATCGTTTGCGTTATAAGTGGTGTTCATGTTCCTCTGTTGTATTGTATTATAGTCCCGGACGTTAATAAGTGGAAAATTACCATTGGAAAATTATTATGGTTTTATATTCAAAACCAAAATTTAATGACAAAACAAGGTTTTGCCATATAATTTCTGTCCGAGACTATAAATATAATGAGGGATGATGAGACATCGATGTGCTGATTATGAAGAGAACCATTTCCTGACCTCAGTTATTTTAATTTTTAATTTTTAGAACATTAACATTATGAGCATTATTAAAAAAATTTTTATAATTATCGATATTGTATAATTAATCATGGCTAATTTTAAGCCAAATCTACCAAATAATGCAACATAAGTCCCTATAGAGTGCTTTAAATATATCATGGTTATTCCAATTATATTTCCAATTAACAGCGTTAGTAGTGCCTGCTTCTCATTTAACACACCATTCTTTATCAAAATACTCACAGTAGCATATCCTGCGGAGAAATGGGCAAAATTTGCAACTAAAACCATTACTGCTTCTCCCGGTAAATCCAATATGCTAAATATTGGTGTGAATATCTCTTTTATAATATCTATTAAACCAAAAGTCATTAGGCAATGTATTAGTAATGTAAATATTACAATCATAGGAATTACTTTTTTTAGAAGTTTTATAGATTTTTTTATGCCTTTTGTAATAACAGCCCTATTAAATATAATTTTTTCATTGTTGTTGGTATCGATGTTTAAAAATTTTCTTTCAAAAGCGATATTCGAATATATAATTCCAATTAAAGCCATTAAAAATCCAGAAAGCATATTAAAAAGCACGTATATTGTCCCTAATTTATATCCAAGGAGAACAATTGCAAGGGGTAGTTGCACTCTAAATATGCTTTCCCCTAAAATTATTGGTAATGGACTAATTATTGTTGTAACTATAGTTTCCCTACTATTTATTTTATTTTCTTTGTAGAATTTGGCAAGCATGGATTTTCCAACTGTTGGATTTATAAAATTCCCTAATAACGCCACTACACATTCTTCAGGTAAATTTGAGATTAAACACAATGGTTTTGTTATTTTCTTAATTATGGACAATAGATTTGTTTCTTCAATGATTCCTGCAATAATAATCCCAACTGATGATAAAAGGATTGTTTGAGTTAAATAGGATAATACATCCAATGGTATCGCCCTTATGCATTTTAGTAAATATAAATAAATAACAATGAAATAAAAATGTTGTAAATAAGATTAATTTGCGAATAAATTAACACTAAATTAGTTCCTCATTTTTTTAATCCTTTCCTTAATAGCCAATCCAATTTGCATTAATTCCTTGTTTTCCAATGGATTTGGGATAACTCCATTTTTATTTTTGTAAATCTTCTTAGCAAGTTCTCTATAAATTGATGCAATCTCACTGTCTGGGGCATATTCAATAACCGTCTTACCCTCAATCTCCGCCTCAGCAATTAACAAAGAATTTGGAATTTTACCAATAATCTCAGTTCCCAATTTTTTAGCAAACTCAGTAACAATATCCTCCGCATCCAAAGAACCCCTAACGTTATAAATTAAACCACCTAACCTACTTCCACCTCTTTTTGCAAATTCTTTCATCCCTCTGCAAATATTGTTTGCAGCATACATAGCCATGTAATCGGAAGAAGTAACAATATAAATTTGCTCAGCCAACCCCATCCTCAAAGGCATCGCGAATCCACCGCAAACAACATCCCCAAGGACATCATATAAAACAACATCAACTCCCAACTCTTCAAAAACATTCATCTTCTTTAACAAATCAATAGCAACAATAACACCCCTCCCAGCACACCCATAACCCGGTTTAGGACCCCCTGCCTCAATACAATAAATACCCTTATATCCCTTATAAACAATCTCATCCATTTCAATCTTTTTTCCCTCTATTGCATCCTCCAAACTGAGTTTCTCCATACCCTTCTCCCTCAACGTATCTAAAACCGTTGGAATCTCTTCTCCTCCCCTTAAATTCGATGTACAATCATGCTTCGGATCACAACCAACAACCATAACCCTTTTCCCCTCATCTGCCAATGCCGCCGCTATATTACAGACAGTCGTCGATTTACCAATTCCCCCTTTCCCATAAAAAGCGATCTGTTTCAAAATACCACCCTTATTCTTATTTTTATAAAATAATTTTGATCAGTCCTTATAATCACAATACCAGCATGTTTGGAATATATCAACAATGTTTGCCCAGTAGTTTGATAAACTTGGATATTTCATTGAATAATCTATATTTCCCAATAGTAAGTGTGATTTTGGTTCTTTGGAGATGATTTTATAGGCCTCCCTTGCTATATTTATAGAATTGCTAAAACCCATTTTTGATATCTGCATCATCCTCCTCATATCGAATAATTTTATGCCGTTTCTTAAATATTCAAACATGTTATTTTCCATTCCACCTACGCACAATTCAATACCATGTTCCTTCATTGCCTTTATTTCTTCCTCAGTAGTTGGATTTATCAATACTTCTGGGGCATATCCTTGATGATTTTCAATAAATCTTATCATTGAATTGGATATATGCTTAATAGCATTTTCTTTCATCATTAAACTCATTCTTCTAGTTTTTAATATTAAAACAGGGCATTCCATTCCTACATCTTCAATCAATGTTTGCATTGCTCCCCCATGAACTGAAAATCCACTTGCTATTTTTTTACCTTTTAATTTATTCCTATATTTTTCAAGTTTTTCATCTGCTTCCTTTTTTCTTTTTTCAATCACATTAGTATCTAAATCTAAGATATCAGCAATAGCATACAAATATTTGGCAAATCCATTTAAGGTTGTTAGAGAGTCCTCTATTTTCAGCCGGGGAGGTACAAGATATTTTGTCCCAAATTTCTTCTCAACATACAAAACCCAATCTGCTGGAAAATCTACCAAATTGAGCTCAGCCCTTGGAATGTTTTTTATATCTTCAACGGTGTTGTTGTTGAAATAAACTCCATTGACATGAGCTCCCATCTCTTTCAAAATATCTACAAATTCATCAACTAAATCTGTTCTATGGTATGAAAGTTTGCAGATATTCAGACTTTTTTCAATTTTATCCTGTTCCTCCATTACCTGAGTGGCTAATGAATATAATACACTTTGCATGCCAACGGGAGCTCTCTTTGCATTTCCTGTGTCATATATAATTTTTGCATCAATCATATCTCTGACTTCATCCAATGTAATATCGTAGTCCTCTCCAATCAAATCTGGGGCACATGTTGAGATAATTAATATGAGTTCAGGATGGTATTTTTTATTAACCTCTAAAATCTTTTCTACCAATTTCTCATGACCGCCATAAACTGTATCAACCTCTGTTAAATTTGTGCAAGGTAAATTATAGGTTATCTCATAAGGTGCAAAAGTGTTTATCTTCCTTTGAAATGCACAGCCTACTGGTGAATGGAGTATTGGGATACATCCTTTTATTTGATTTGCAATCCTTAAAGCCCCACAAACCTTTCCAGGAATACCGCTTTGCCTATGCAGTGGAAGGTTTGAACAAATCCTTATTTTCTGTTCTTTATACTGCATATCGCCACCCATTATGCTTTTATAATTTCATTTATAATTCTTTCAATAATTACAGAAACACCCCTAAATCCAGCAAGTGGAGTATTACTTAAAGATATTTCATCAACCACTGGATAGGAGAACCTTATTAATGGTATGTTTTTATTTTGTGCTATTTTCTTTTCATAACTGGAACCAAACAGTATCTCAATATCATTTTCCATAATTTTATCTTCCAGTTCCTTTCTGTCGTCTATAACAACATTTTCCACGATATGCTTAATTTCCTTTATTTTGCTGTCGATATTGTAAAATTTTGAAATTCCCAAGGTATCAATGTCAAACCCAATCTCATCAGACAAAAATTTGGCAAATCCAAATGCCTTATAATCTCCAACTACTGCGGAGTTCATGCCGTAGAATCCTTTTAAATAGAACTGAACCTTTTCAACAGTTTTGATTATCCTCTTCTTTTCCTCTTCAACAAACTTAAAATCAACATTAACATACTCATTTAGCGAGTTTAAAAACTCCAAGGTTCCATTTAAGCCATATGGATAATCAACAACAACATATGGGATGTCAAATTTCTTTTTCATTAATTCTGCCAATTTAATTCCATCTCCAAAGACGACATTTAATTCAGCATTTGGAGCATTCTTTATTGAATCGAAAGTGTCGCAGGTTAAAATAGAATTTATATTAACTCCTGCATTGCTACAAATTCTTTTTATTTCTTCAATATCTTCCTTAGCTTTGAAATCATCTATTTTTATGCCAATTAAATTTATTGAGTTTGGAATGGTTTCTTTTTGTTCCATAAATTGAACTAATGATTTTAATGCTTCTTCATAACCCAAATACGCCAAACTGTGGTATCCTGCTCCACTAAAATAGATTATATCCATATCTTCGCCAATCTCCCTCTTTGCCATATTCACAACACTTTCTAAATCTTCCCCTAAAATACCAGATGAACAGCAATCCATAACAACAATAAAATTTGGTTTAATAGTCTCATATACCTTTTTTATTGCCAATAAACACTTGTTCTCTGCACCATAAACCAAATCCCTTTGATGCATTCCAGAAACTGCAACTCTCCAATCACTGTTATCCTGTAAAACTTCCAACATCATCACACCAGAGTGACATCCCGGTGGTGAGTGAAGTATTATATATCCATCAAGTATTCCATTAAATGCCCTAACGGCACCAATCATTCTACAACCCTGCAAAGGTTCCACTTAAATCACCAATTATCTTATTAACATTTTTAATGTAATTTAACATAAATTATTACATAATATTTATTGTTTATTACTAAATTATTAATATATTCAGAGTTTCCTAATTATACTTCACTTCAATAAAATAAAGAAAATTAACAGGTTTTTTCACAAACAATCATTAAATTTATCTTCTCACAGTCTAGAGTTTCTACTTTAAATGTCAAATTACATTCATTTGCTATTTCTTTGAATCTTTCCAAATCTAACCCATTTGAAAAAGGCAAATTTTTTATAACCTTATCATCATCATAATGATGCTTGGCAACATTAACCCCTCTACTCTCACTTTCAATTAATATTATTTTTCCTCCATCTTTTAAAACCCTCATCCATTCTTTAATTGCCTTCTTAGGATTTGGGAGCGTCCATAATATATGCCTCTCCACAATAGCATCAAAGGTATTATCTTCAAAGGGTAGGTTTTCTGCATCCCCTACCATAAACTCGATATCCAATCCCAAATTCTTTGCTTTCTCTCTCGCTTTATTTAACATTCCTTCAGACAAATCAATTCCAACAACCTCATGCCCTAACTCAGCCAAGATTAAAGATAAAAAACCTGTCCCACACCCAACATCGAGGATCTTCATTTTCCTTTTAAGTATCTCCTTTAAAGCATTTTTAACAACTTTCTTATCCTTTTCAGAATTCACTCCGTGGGCTGGAATTTTGTCATAGTTCTTTGCATGTTCGTTCCATCTTGATTTTATATACTCCTTAATATTCATTTTATCACCTTTCCATTTTAGTATTATAATAACTTCAATTTTTATTATTTTTTATTCAATTCTATTCTCTCTTGGGTCTAAAATGTCTCTTAATGCATCACCAATAGTATTAAACATCAATACACAGAACGATAACACCAAACCTGGAAAGATCATCATCCAAGGGGCTGTATCAATGTAAGTTACAGACTCTTTCAACATAAGCCCTAATTCAGGAGTTGGAGGCTGAACTCCAAATCCAAGAAAACTTAAGCCTGCTATAGATAATACAGAATGTCCAATCATTAGAGTTGCAAGAGGGATTATTGGAATTATTGCATTTGGGAGGATGTGCTTAATTAATATATAGAAATTACTTCCTCCAGAGGTTCTTGCTAGGGTAACAAAATCCCTCTCTTTTAAAGATAAAACCTCTCCCCTTATGATTCTTGCATAACTTGCCCAACCTAATAAAGATAAAGCCAAAACCAACACAACCATACTCTGCCCAAATATTGAGACTATAGCCAAGGCAAAAATGATGTTTGGAAATGCTATTACTATATCTATAATTCTACTAATTATTTCATCAACAATTCCACCATAGTACCCTGCTATCAATCCAAGAGATATTCCAATAATTAATGATATTGCCTCAATACAAACAGCAAGAATAAGAGAAATCCTCAAACCACATAATGTTCTTTTAAATAAATCCCTACCAAAATTATCCGTCCCAAATGGATGTTCTAAACTTGGCTTTTGAAGTTTTTCAGTGAAGTCTATTTTATTCACATCTTTAAAAATATATGGAGACAATATTGAGACAAGGAATATTAAAACAACCATAGATAGTGATAAAATAAACCTTTTATTCATATTAGACCCCTTAACATGAGCTCTTAACCATACCTAATCCTTGGATCTAAGATTGTATAGGATATATCAACTATTAAATTTGCAATAACAACCAAAATTCCAATTATGAAGACAGTACCTGAAACTGCAGGAAAATCTTTTGCATTTATGGCTTCAATGAGATAACTTCCTATCCCAGGCCATCCAAAAATACTCTCAACTATAACACTTCCACCAAGTAAATACGTGGTTTTCATACCTATCAAAGTTATAACTGGGAGAAAAGCATTCTTTAATACATGTTTAAGAATAATGATTCGTTCTGAGAGCCCCTTGGCTCTTGCTGTTAATACATAATCACTGTTAAACACTTCAAGGATAGAGACTCTCAAAACCCTCGCCAATGATCCAGCCATTCCTAATCCTAATGCCAATGAAGGGAGGATTAAACTATATACCCCATTATATCCAAAAGTATCAATGATTCTAAGTTTTACAGAAAAGATCCATATTAGCAATAATGCCAACCAAAAGTTTGGTATAGACATGTTTATTGATGCATAAGCTCTAACAATATTATCAATAAAACTGTCTTTATAAACTGCAGATAACACACCCATCAAAATTCCCAATATTAAATAAACAACAGTAGCCCCTAACATTAGCATGAGTGTATATGGTAATCTTGCCATTATTTCATCAATAACAGGTTCTCCGTTTTGTAATGATGTTCCAAAATCTCCTCTTAATACTTTACTAAGCCAAATTAAGTAGAGTTCATAAAATGGTTTGTCCAATCCAAGCTTTTTTTCATATTCTTTAACAAGCTCACTATTTGGCCCTGCGTCTGGAGATTTTTGCTCTAATATAATCTCTGCAGCATTTCCAGGGGAGAAATAAAGCAAAGAAAATGAAATCAATGAAACTGCTATCGCCGTAGGGATGATTAAAAATAATCTCTTTATTATAAAGCCTTTCATAAACCACACCCTAAAAAAGATAAAAGAATAAATAATATTATTCTATTGTGACATTACTTAGATCAATACATCCAACATCTGGATCAAATCTAAATCCTTTTATATTGTCTTTAAAGACAAACACCCTTGGCCTAACATAAAGCCCAGTGGCTGGACAAAAGTCGTATTCTATTTTCCAAAGTTCATTCCATGCATTTTTAATTTCTTCATCACTTCCAGTGTATATTATATTAATTAATTCCTTGACTCTGTCATTTACTCCAAATTTAATCCCAAAACTGTCGTATCCATCATCCATGCATCTCCATTTTAGGTATCTAACAGGTGGAGCAACCCAAGGATGTGTTCTACAGATGTCCCAATCTCCTTTTTTGGCTCTTTCTTTTCTTGCTTTCTTTTCCAAACATACAATATTTAGGTCAATACCAATGTCTCTTAAGTTTTTTTGTATATACACCGCTGTGTCTCTTTCCATTTGTGTATTTCCTGTTATTAATGTTAATCTTAATGGCTTTCCATCTTTATCTTCTAATATGCCGTCTCCATTTGTGTCTTTATAACCTGCCTCTGCAAGGAGTTGCTTAGCTTTTTCTGGGTTGTAGTAGTATGGTTTAACATTTTTTGGCCCGTTCTTAAATTCTGGCAATAGTAAATGTCCTGTTGGTTGTGGAATTCCATTGAATAAATTTTTAGATATTCCTTCTCTATCAATTGCATAGGCAATTGCCTGCCTAACCCTTTTATCAGTTAGCGGTCCTTTTTTGTAATTGAAACAATATGTTTCAATAGTTCCCTTATCTGCAATCATTACTTTTAATCCTGGCGTTTTTTGTAATTCCGGAATTCTCTGAGCAGGAACTGATAAATAATGCTCTGTCACTCCAATTGCATCTACAGCCCCACTCTTTAGAGCCATGATTCTTGCATTCTCGTCAGGGATCACTTTCCAAATGACTTTTTCAATTTTAGGTATCTTTTCTTTGTTCCAATAGTTATCATTTCTTACTAAAACAGCTTTTTGGCCTTTTTGATATTCTTTTAATATGAATGGCCCAGTTCCAATCCATTTTATGATATTTCCTTTATCATCTACAGTCTCTGGCAAAGTTAAGTATATTCTTGGAAGTTCTTCTAACAATGGTGCATAAGGTTCCTTAAATTTGAGTTTTAAAGTATAGTTATCAATTTTTTCTATGCTATCAAGATATTTTATGTATCTACAGTATCTGTATGGTGCCCAATACTCAAGTGAGAATTTAACGACATCGGCATTAGCCTCTTTTCCATTTGTGAAATAAACTCCTTTCCTAATATGGAGAATATAGGTTTTCTTATCTTTTGAAACTTCCCAACTCTCTATAATATTTGGTTTTGGGGAGAAGTCATCATTGTATTTCATCAAAGTGTCAAATACTAAACTTTTACTTTCAAACGAATCTTTGAAATCGTTCTGAGCTCCTAATGTCAATACCTGCGGTTTTATTTGATTCTGTATTTGGGTATTTGTATTAGTATTTGCATTAGTTTGTGGTTGTGTAGTGGTTTCTGTTGCTGTAGTGCATCCACACATCGCTACTGTGAATATAAGCAGTCCACATAATAGGAGAATTCCAATTCTCTTCATATTCAAAGTATCACCTTTTTAAAATTTCTTAAATTTCTTAAAATATGTAACCCATAATGTATTATAAACTATATATAAATGTTACTATATGTTTCTAAATGACAATAAAGTTATTATAAAATATTCAAAATTTATATATAAATATTATTAGTTAAAAATAAAAAATTAATTTAGACATATCTGAAACATCTAACCTTTCTATTTTTATCGACTTCAACAACTGGCGGATTTTCTTTTAAACATTTTTCGTCATGATATGGGCAGAGATGATAATATTTGCATCCTCTATTGTTATTGGATTTTTTAATTTCAGTTTCAGTTTTATCCAGTAATTCATTGATATTTTCAATATCCATAGTAGTTGATTTAACAAGTAGTTCAGTATATGGATGAAGTGGTTTATCCATGATTTTATTTCCTTCTTCAAGTATCTGTCCGCCATACATCACAGCAAATCTCTGTCCAACGATATTTGCTATTTCCAAATCATGAGTAATAAACAAATATGATATATTATACTTTTTTTGTAAATTTAGTAGCAAATTAATAATTGACGCCTGAACCGAAACATCCAACATCGATGTTGGTTCATCACATACGATAAACTTTGGTTTCAATGATATTGCCCTTGCTATAACTGCCCTTTGCAATTCCCCTCCGCTTAACTCATGTGGATATCTGTCTAAGTGCTCCTTCTTTAATCCGACAGTCTCTATAAGTTCTTCCAGTTTTTCCTGCTCGTTATTTTTATCGATAAGTTTGTGAATCCTTAAAGGTTCAAGAATGCTATTTTTTATTGTCCATCTGGGATTTAATGCACTATCTGGATACTGAGGAATTAACTGCATATACCTTCTGATTTTTCGGAGCTCAGTTTGTTTCATTTTTGTAATATTGTAATTGTTAAATATAACCTCGCCATTGGTGGGCTTAATTAAATTTAAAAGCATTTTGCCAAGTGTTGATTTCCCACTTCCACTTTCTCCGATAAGGCATAGTGTTTCCCCTTCTTTTATTTCAATATCAACATTATCCACCGCAATAAATTTGCGTTTTGAAAATATTCCAGATTCAAAAACTTTTGTTAAGTTTTTACCTTTTATCATATAAGTGACACCTCACAAAATTGCCGTTATACTCAATAAATGGTGGCTCCTCATTACGACATTTTTCTGTTGCAAACTCACATCTTGGATGAAATTTGCATCCCTTTGGTGGATTCACCATGCTTGGAGGAGAACCTTTAATAGGTTTTAATCCTCTTGAAGGGAGGGCATTAATCAATGCCTTAGAGTATGGATGTAAAGGCTCATCAAAGAAAGTTTCGGCATTGCTGACTTCCACCACTTGACCACAGTACATAACTCCAACCCTATCGGCAAGTTTTTTTGCAAAGGGAATATCATGAGTGATTAACAGCAAAGATAACTTATCGTTATTCCTTTTGATTTGCTCAAATAGTTTAACCACATTTACTTTTTTTATTAAATCCACACCTTTTGTTGGTTCATCTGCAATGATGAGTTTTGGTTTTGTTGATGTCCCCATTGCCACCAGAGCTCTCTGTCTCATTCCTCCACTAAACTGATGTGGATATTCCTCTGCTCGTTTATCTGCTGGATATATTCCAAAAAAGTTCAACAAATTAACTGCCTTACTCCATGCACTTTTTTTATCCATATTAAGATGCAACATCATAGGCTCTGCAACTTGATAGCCCACTTTTAATACTGGATTTAAAGATGTCGATGGACTCTGTGGAACCCATGCTATTTCCTTTCCCCTAATTTTTCTTAATTCTTTTTCAGGCAATTTCAATAAATCTTTATTATTAAATAATATACTACCGCTAATATTCACATTACTTGGTAACAATTTCAATATCGATAGACCTAAAACTGATTTCCCACTTCCACTTTCTCCGATAAGGCATAGTGTTTCCCCTTCTTTTATTTCAAGATTTACACCATTAACTGCTTTTACTTTAATATCCCCAAGCAAAAAATCAACGTGCAAATCATTAACAACTAAAAGATTACCCATAAACAGACCTCCTTGATTTAGGTTCGAATATATCTCTCAGACAATCGCCCATCAAATTAAATCCAAGGATTGCAAGCATTATAGCCAATCCAGGAAATACTACAACCCAGGGAGAAGTCATTATGTAATTTTTTCCTGAGTTTAGCATAGCCCCCCATTCAGGTGTTGGTGGCTGAATTCCAAGACCTAAGAATCCTAAGGTTGATATTGTCATGATAACATTTCCAATATTCAAGGTAACTAAAACTATAATTGGTAATAAAGCATTTGGCAAGATATGTTTCAATAAAATATAGAGATCATTTGCCCCAGAAGATTTTGCTAAAAGAACAAAGTCGCTCTCTTTTAAGGATAAAACTAAACCCCTTGTAATCCTTGCATATGTAACCCAATTTGTAATTACAATGGCTAAGATCACAATAAATATTGATGAACTTAGGTTCAAAGATACTGACAAGACTCCAACCATAGCTATGTTTAACACAATTTCAGGGATTGATAAGAAGATATCAGTGATCCTGCTAAGTATGTCATCTATAACTCCACCAAAGTATCCACTTAAAGCTCCAATTAGGCTACCTATGGTTAGAGAGAGTAAAGATACAGCAAATGAAACTAGTAAAGTTACCCTTGCTCCATAAATAACCCTTGAAAATATGTCCCTTCCAAGCTGATCTGTTCCAAAAGGATGCTCTAAGGATGGTGGAGACAATCTTTTAAGCATGTCTGTTTTGTAAGGATCTTCGGCTATAACTGGGGCTAAGATTCCTAAAATAATCATAGAAAATATAATTAAAAATCCAAAAAAGAATTTTTTGTTTTTGAAGATCATAATTATCCCTCATACCTTATCCTTGGATCAATAATGGCATAGAGGATATCAACAACTAAATTGACAGTTACAATTAAAACTCCACTGATAAACACTAAAGCCTGAACAACGGGAAAGTCTCTTTCAAACACAGATTTTACAAGTAATGATCCTAAACCAGGCCAGGCAAATAATGCCTCTATAACAACAGCCCCTATAATAAGATGGCTAATACTCAAAGAGAAATATGTAATTATTGGAATTAATGCATTCCTAAATGCATGTTTTATAACAACATCCTTATCTGACAAACCTTTAGCCCTTGCAGTTGTTATATAATCTTCACCCATTACTTCCAATAAAGTAGATCTGACAAACCTTGTTTTAATAGCCATAAAAGATAAAGTCCATGTTAAAACTGGGAGAATCATATGCTTCAAAGTTCCATAACCAAATGCTGGGAGTATTTTTAAACAAACTGCAAAGATCCAAATGAGTATTAATCCTGACCAAAAGTGTGGGATACTTATCCCAATAATTGAGATTATCCTGCAAAAATTATCAACAAATCTATCTTTATAAATTGCCGATAGGATGCCAAGAACAATAGCAAAAGTTATAGATAAAATGAATGTTGGAAAGAATAACTGCATAGAGGCTGGTAATCTATCTAATATAACTTTCATAACTGGCTCTCCTGTGCTCCAAGAGGTTCCAAAATCTCCTCTGATAGCATGTGAAAGCCAGTTAATGTATTGAATATAGATTGGTTTATCCAAACCAAATTCATGTTTATATTTCTCTATCATCTCTGGTGTTGGCTCCATTCCAGTATTTACTCTTATTACCAACTCCACAGGATCTCCAGGGAATATATAAAGTAAAGAAAAAGAGATTAATGAAATTCCTAAAATAGTTATTATTGCATGTAAAATCCTTTTTGATAGATATCTGATCATGATTTCACCAAAAAATTAAAAAGGGTTATTTTCTAACCCCAACATAGTAGAATACTGGCTCACCAAATCTGAACAAGTGGGCTTTATCTACATCTACATTTGGACTTGCTACAACTGTCATTACATCATGGTATAATGGAACAACTCCCATCTCATCATATAAAGCTTTATAGAATTCTATTAATTTCTGTTTTCTTTTCTCTTTGTCAAAGTTTTCAGGATTTTCTAATATATCTTTACATAAACTACAGACTCTCTCACTTTCATATGCATCCCATTTTCCTCCTGGATAGAATCTCCAGTATAACCTTAAGTAAAATCTTCTATCTGTTCCTCCAATGTAATACAACCTCATATCATAATCTCCGGCATCTCTCTTTTTCTGATAAACCCCACTCTCAACTATATCCAATACTGGGTCAAATCCTGCTTTCTTTAACTGCTGTTGTATTAACTGAGCTACAAGTATTTGATCTTCCTGGTTTTTATTAACTAAGATTCTAACCTTTAATCCTAATAATCCTTTTTTCTTTAATATTTCCTTAGCTTTCTCTGGATTGTATTCATATTTGATTCCAGCTTCTTTCATCCCTGGAGCTTCTGGTGGGAACATTCCATTCCACGCTGGCCTAACTTGTCTGTCAAATATCTTCACAATTTCATCTCTATTTATTGCCAAACTAACAACCTTTCTTAACTCTGAATCATTGAATGGTGCTTTCTTATAGTTGAATGCAATAACCCATGTTAGAGGAATATTTCCCTTAAATACTTTAAATCCTTCTTTCTCCAATACACTTAACTGGTTTCTTGGTGTATATGCAGCCCCTCCATGCACATAGTCTGAGATAGCATCAACTTCTCCACTTCTCAAAGCCATAATTCTTGTATTCTCATCAGGTATAACTTTCAGAATGAACTTTTTAAACTTAGGAGTTGTGTCTCTTGCTTTATACCAATACATGTTTGGCTCAAATGTTGCATATTGATCCTCTTTATAATCAACAACTTTAAATGGTCCAGTTCCAATAGGCTTAACTAAAGTTCCATTTGGATCTCCAACAGGTTTAACTGATGTTGGAGACATAATACCCAAGTGGAATTCTGCCATCTTTACAAGGTTAAAGAATCCTGGTTTATCAAAGTGAATAGCCACTGTATAGTTATCAATAACATCGGCTCCTTTTGGAGCTAAAGAGTGCCCTCTTGCAATCATTCTATCTATTGTGAATTTAACAGCATATGCATTGAAATCAGTACCATCAGAGAACTTTATCCCTTTCTTTAAATGGAAGATTATGGTTTTTCCTCCATCTTTTATCTCCCAACTTTCTGCTAAGGAAGGAATAACATCATCATTTTTTATATCATATTCAACCAATCTCTCAAGCACATGAGTCTTTGGGAAAAAACCAATTCCCCATGGCCCTCCTTTTAGCCTTGGATCTTTTCCATATCCTAAGACAAAAGTATCTTTATATTGTGGCTCAGTAGTGGTGGTGGATTTCTCATTTGTGTTAGTTTGTGCCTGAGTATTTACTGGTGCTTTAGATGTTGAACTTTCACCTACACAGCCTGCTATCATGACACAACTTGCTATAAGTAATATGGCAGTAGAAAATATAACCACCAATTTTTTCATGTAATCACCTCAGATCTTATATATACACGCCTCGGTCATCAAAAATTGACAAGACCTCATCGGCAGGGATTTTTGTTTTATCTTTATTTTTTATTTTTTAAAACCCTCAACGAGATAATAATGGGTGTTTCCCCATGCTAATCTATATAACAATGGCAAATTCTTCTTCTGGGTTTCTTTAATCCAACTTAAATCATTAACCTTTATTTCATCCAAATTTGCATTTTTAAATAGTTTGACTATATTTTCAGCATCCGTTCCTCCATTGAATGGCAGCATTTTAGCCACTTCTTCTTTATAGCCCATATTTTGGAAGGGGTTTCTTTTTTCATAGATCGCTACTGCCAAATATCTAAAAATAGTCCTTAATGACTCATTGAAGGAATTTTTACGCCATTTTCCATCTATGACAACAACTTTACCACCTCTTTTTACAACCCTTGCCCATTCCATAATTGCCTTATCTGGATTTGGAAGTGTCCATAACAGGTGCCTATTAACAACAGCATCAAAGGTATTATCTTCAAAGGGCAGGTTTTCTGCATCTCCTACCATAAACTCGATATCCAATCCCAAATTCTTTGCTTTCTCTCTCGCTTTATTTAACATTCCTTCAGACAAATCAATTCCAACAACCTCATGCCCTAACTCAGCCAAAATTAAAGATAAAAAACCCGTCCCACACCCAACATCGAGGATCTTCATTTTCCTTTTAAAAATTTCAGATAAAACAGTTTTCCAAATATCTACAAAACCAGAATGGCCAGGAGAATTGTCATAGGAATCACTCCTAAAGTCCCAGTATGCTCTAATTTCTTCTTTAATATTATTCACCATTTTATCACAATTTATATTATTAATTACTATGATTTCCATAATTGGTAATATTTGATATTTATATTTTACGGTTTTGTAACATGTCTTTGTGTAGTTAGGAAAAAAGTCTTTAAAAACTCCATAAATCAAAAACACATAAAATAGATATAGAATTTAATATTAAGGCTCCCCGTATGTTTTAACTGAGTATTTTAAACTAAGCATATTAATGGTAGAGACAATTACATATCATGGGTTATTGAATTTCCTGGCGTTGTTAATAAACAACAGATAGCAATTCTCAGAGTTAATCACAAATTAGGACATGTAGATTAATTTTTAAGAATATCTTTAATGTCCCCATAAATAACCTCACTCTTACAGAAACTTGGCAAATAAACCCCTGCTTTACCAGAGTTTGTCGCAACTTTTTTATACCCTATTTCCTCAATTGGAGCCACTACCATGCATGTATCTTTAACTACCCTCCCCCCAGCTTTTTCTATAATCCTTGTATGGCCCATCCTATCCAATATCGCCTTCGTATGTAGAGATGTGCAAATCCAGAAATCACAATCTAATTTTATATCATGTTTCTTTATAAATTCCGCTATCTCCTTAATTTCCATTAAACTACAGTGAGGACATCCAATGCAAATTAAATCTGGCTTATCGTTGGTTGTATTTAACTTTTCATAAGATTCCTTTATCTCTTCAATCCCAATGGATATCTTTTCAATTTTATCGTCAACAACCTCTTTCACTTTACATTCAGCAGTTAGTTCTTTAGCGTGATATAGGGCAACTCCCCCACTGGCTGCCATACTTGCTCCTAAGCTTTTTAAATTGTCATTACTTGGATTTAATTTATATAAATTTTCAAAGTATGGAACTCCATTTTTTACCATCTTTCCAATTAAATAGCCCAAAGCTCCATAAAAACTCTCTCCAAATTTTAAACTTTTTAATAAATTTAATAATTCTTCATCAAGTTTTATCATAACTTCTGCCTTCCTATTCTCATCTAAATGATAGCCATAGTAAGGAGTCTTTCCCAATATAGCAGAGGCTAAAGCACTGGGTCCCCCTTCTCTATTAGTTTTAGCCCCTAAGACAGAGTTTGCAAAACTGACTGCAGAACTCTCAGCCCAACTTATATGCTCACCAAATTTTGGAAGATTTCCTATTAAATAAGGTGTGCAAGTGCAACTAATCTCAACTCCCATTTTTTTAAATGCATCTATTATTCTTAACTGCTTTTCAGCAAACTCTTCTTTAATTCCAAGTTCTTTCCATTTATCCAAGTCCATGCCTGCTGGATTTAATGTTGAATGAACCTTAACTTTAACATTCTCCTTAGCAAAATCCTCTAAAAACTCTAAGCCAACATCTTTAATAGTTTTATATGAAACTCCCGATATTTGGGATGAAGTTATGGGAATTAATCTTTCAGCTCCATAAATGTCCCCCAAAGAAACTAATAAGTTCATACATCTCCTTAAGATTTCTCCATATTCCCCATCCAATATTTTTTCTTCTTCTTTTGTCAAATACATAATTTCACCTTAAATTAGAAAGTTAGAAAGATTGTCAATAATAAATTATTAAATATATTAGGTTATCACCATAGTACAGGTTAGTAAATAATAAAATAAAAATTATCAAAAGATTATCAATAGTAAAACCTTTATTTATTTAAAAATTTATCCAAAGTCATCTGCTTGGTGTAAGCTTTTTCAATTCTCGTTTGAATTATTTCAAAACATTTATATCTAAAAGCTTCTATTTGTCTTGAATTTTTCATGACTCTAATTTTCCAGATTGATTTCTTTTTACGCTTTTCATATTCCAATAATTTTTCAAATTTATCAGTAGAAATAATACTTTTCAAAATTTCTTCTATTTTTTTTAACAATATATTCTTATCTTTTCTATACATATAATTTAAAGAAATTAATCCAAACCTATGTCTAAAGATGTCTAATAACTTACCGGGGGTAAAACCCCTTTTTTCGAGCTTATTCATGTCAATACATACATTAAAAACATCAATAACTTTAATATGCCATTTTTCTAAAGGTTCTCCTTTTTTACATATCACAATATCTTCTAAAATTTCAATACTATCAGAGCTTTCAACATTTTTTATTTTATCTCTATGTTCCTCAAAGAAGTTTTTAATCTCTTCTATATCAGCAATATCAGCATTAATTTTATAATTGCCCTTTTTTAAGATAATATCTTCACTAAAAATCATGCCTTCCTCAGGAATTTCATGCCCTGCCGTTGCTAAAGTTATTAAAGCATTTAAAATATACATTTCCAATATTATGTATTCATGACCATTTTTTATATCAATTGGATACATTATAAAAGAAGGTTTATGTTTATCATCTATTTCAATAGGAAATATATCATTTAATTCATTTACCTTATATTTTCCCCTTTTTAATACAATTCTTTTTATTTTCTCAATTTTTCCGTTCTGTTCTTTAGCATCAACTTTTAAAATTTGAAATTCATTAAATTTTTTTAAAATAGGATTGTTTGTCAAGTCATCAAATGAGATGTATGACACATCACCTACGAACTCCCCCGGTTTTTCTTTTAAAGGAAATTCTCTAATATTTAAGTTAATAATATCATTGAGATTGCTTATTAAAAATTGGTATCTATTGGCCTGCTCTTCTTTTACAGTGTTAGATTTACATTCAAAAAATAGAATGTGCCCTTTTTTCTCATTTATTAGAATAATATCTGGATTTGCCATTCTTTTTTCATCTAATTGAAGTTCCACATCTATACAATAACCTTTTTTAGGTTCATAGCCAAGTTTATATAGTGGGTTAGGAAACTTTTTATTTGGCCAGGTAAGATTTAATAGTAGGTTTACTAACTTTGTGTGCTTTGATTGGAGTTTGTATATATGTTCGCTACCAATAAAATCATTTGATTTTTTCTTCATTAATACCCACCTCTAAGTATGTGTTGGCATCGTGGGTTTGTTGTAAGTTAGTTAGCAACCTTAAAGCAGTATTACCACAGGAGCCCTTTGGTAGATACATCCTAATCCACCAAGGAGTTATTTCCAAATCGAAATTATCTCCATTGTGCAAATCAACTGCTGAAATATAGAACATATCTTCCTCAACTTTCATGGGAATGCCAAATATTTTAAATGGCTGTTTTAAAGAGGTTAGATAGCTTACAAAGGCCTCTAAATCCTCAATATCCTTCTTAAATTCATATAATAATGGGGTTTTATCCCCTATATTATCAGACTCTATATCAATTAATGAACTCTCAATTAAATTCAGTTTATCTTTGTATTCATCCAGGACTCTATTGACAATTTTGAAGTGTTTATTTATATCATTCCCTTTAACTGTGAATTTTCCCCAATAATATACATCCTCTAAAACAAATTCATCATTTTCTTCATCTTCAAATTTTATTTTAGCTTTTGATAACCTTAGATAGTTTTTTACTTTTAATAAGTTCTTTAATGATCTCTTTATTTTTTCGTTTGTAATATTTCTTAAATCCTCCTCTGAAATCTCATTTATTGCTTTTATTAATTCATATGCCTCATAACCTAAACTATCTATTGACAACCTGTTGGACTCTTCATCCACCACTGGTGAACCTATAAACTTTGTTGCAACTCCTCTTATTGTGTAGTTATCCAATAGACTTTTTAAAATACTATTTGGAAGCCACAAATTATCCAATCTTGACTTTAGTGGAGATATTAATTTATTTATATATTTATCTGAAATTTCTGATTTCTGTAAAGAATAAAAAATCCAAAATCTATCGTCAATAGCATCTAAGTAATATGTTGCCTCTCCAAATTTTATATGATACAGCCTGTAATCCTCTAAACTTTTTATTTGAATACCCAAATTTTTTAAGTATTTTACATTTAAATTAGATTCTATAATGTATGTTTTTGGGATATTTTGTTCTGGTTCTAATTTTGTATCGTCCAAAATATCCTCATAGCTCCTTTTCATATTGACTTCTAACAATTCTACTAATTCAGCTCTATTTGTAACTTCCATAAGAACCACTGTTCATATCATTTTTATTTGGATGGTTTTATTTTAACATTATTTTAATTTTTGCCACAAGATTTACAAAAATCTTTAATAAAGTTATTGAAAGAAAAAAAGGATGTAATGGTGTATAATTTAAATATAATTTAGCAACATTTTCCCTTTCTCACTTACTTTAATATATCTTGACCTTCCTATTTTCTCATCCACTATTAACTCAAATTCCTTAAGTTTTTCTACAACATTCTTATTAACCCAGACAAGATCACTTTGTGGAGTTTTATTTTCTGAGAATTTTGTTCTATTTCTCCAATTGACAATCTTATTTAGCTCCTCTTTATCATCCCCAACTATCTCTAATAATTTTTGAATAGTTCTTTTATATCTCTCAATTCTAATTCTTGAAGGATTTGAGTTTATATGTTCAATGGCTTTAATTAATCTCCTTATACTCTCTTCATTATTTAAATTTACATCTAAAAATTCTTCCCTTGTTAAGATGCTTAACTCCTTTATAGTTAATCCTCTATCTCCTGCCCTATTAATGAATTTTAAAAATATTAACAACTCTTCCCTTGGGAGGCTTATATTAAATGGATAAATTAATAATACATTCTTAACTCCAAAACTTCTTGGGAGATATTTATATTCTTCCTTCAACTTTTTACATTCTTCATCACTCAAACTATCTAATAGTTTTTTTGGAATTACATAATATGGAATTATTTTTGAGTTTTCTTTATTTAAAATCATTGCACATGTTATTCCAGCAATGCATCCAATTGTAGAGCCAGAGGAGACATTTATATAAAATTTAACCTCTTCAAATTCCTTTCTTTCTTTATTTATTGCATATTTTATTTTCTTAGCAATTTCATCCAAATTAAATATATTAGCCTCAAGGATTTCATAATCAATTTTATTTTTCTCAAATCTTTCTATAATCATATTTTTAAATTCTTTTCCTCTTTCTGAATCTTCTTCCTCTGGCATACAAATTAAATAAACTTTTTCAGCCCTTCTTTTAATTGGAACTTCAGTGATTCTATCAACTTCATATCCTTGAACTGCTATATGAACTCCTCCTCTGATTTTACCTACCTCATCCATTGTTTCACCACAATTAACATTAATAATAATAAGAATAATAAGAATAGTAAGTATGGTAAGCTTACTAATATAGTGAATATTATATTTTATATATTTCACCATATATTTTTGACATTTTAGAATGGTGAAAATTATGGAATATGTTTTTGTTTATGGAACTTTAAGGAGGGGCTTATGGAACAATAGGTTATTAAAAAACTCCAAATTCATTGGAAAAGGAAAAACTAAAGAAAAATATGCTATGTATGCTGATATAATCCCCTATGTTGTGGAAGATGAAAAGGTATCTCATATAGTTGGGGAGGTGTATGAGGTTGATGAAGAGACCTTAGAAAGGATAGATGCTCTTGAAGGACATCCTTACCACTATAAAAGGAAGAAAGTCCCAATAATCTTAGAAAATGGGGAAGAGATAGAGGCTTGGCTATACTTTTATCCTGAACCTTATGGAACTTTAGTAAAATCTGGGGATTATAAAGACTACTATGAGGGGTAAATATGTGTGAATTATTGGGAATTTGTTTTAATAAGAAAGTTAATGTTGGGTTATCTCTGAATAGCTTTAAGCAGAGAAGTAATATGCACCCAAATGGTTGGGGGATTGCATTCTATCCAGATGAGTTTGTTAGAGTAATAAAAGAGCCAATTAAAATGAATGATGCTTTATTAGCCAAGTGTGTTAGATGGATCAATATAAAATCAAAGATATTCATTGCCCATATAAGGAAAGCCAGTGCTGGAAAAGTGTCTTATGTCAATACACATCCATTTGTTAGAAAATTAGGTGATAAAGAAATAGTTTTTGCCCACAATGGCACTTTATATGATTATTGGGATTTAGAACTTGATGAATTCTACCCAATCGGAGAAACAGATTCAGAATATGCATTCTGCTATTTGTTGTCCCAAATTAAAAATAATAAAATTGAATGGGGCGGGGAGGGATTTGATGCTCTATTAGATATACTTTATGAGATTAACTCTTGTGGTCCATTTAATTGCCTGTTTTCTGATGGGGAATATTTGTTTGCTTATAAAGATTATGAAGGAAGGAGAAATTTATATTTCTTAAAGAGAACGCCGCCCTATAAACCAATTAAATTAATAGATGAAGATTATACTGTAAATTTAGGGGATATAAAAAATCCAAAAGAAGAAGGATTCATAATAGCCACAAATCCACTAACTAATGAAAATTGGCAACCTTTTAAGAATGGGGAGCTTATAGTGTTTAAAAATGGGGAAATGATTTATTCCAATAAGAGATTGAGTGATTTGGAATTGAAAATATTAAAGATTCTTAGAGAAAGTCCACACAGGGTTAGTTTAAGGGATATTATTAAAAATCTTAATGATTTACCTCAAAATATTGAGTATGATGAGTCTGTTGTAAAAATTGGGATTAGAAGTTTGTTAGATAAGGAGTACATTAAGCAAGATGGTAGAGATACTGTTGATTGGAATGATTTGGAGGCAACATTTTATACTAAACCAGAGAGGAGGGCAGAGATTGATAAAAAACTTAAGGAGTTGAGATGGTCATAATTAGAGAATTCAAAATATGGGGGGTAATAGAGTGGATGAAACAGAATTTATGCAGATTAAAGAGTTTGTAAAGGATATGGATAAAACACAGAGAATTGTCTATTATGAGCAGAAAAAGAAGAGTGTGGGAATTGCTGTATTGCTTAGTGCCTTAATACCTGGAGCAGGACAAATGTATCTTGGAAAAGTTGGGAAAGGTATAATAATATTACTAACATTTTGGTTTTTTCTCATACCATACATTTATGGGATTTATGTTGCCTACAAATCTGCAAAGGACTACAATGCAAGACTTTATTCCGTGATTTTTAGTGAAAAATAAAAATAAATTGGGGGATGACATTGTGGAACCTTTAAAAAATTAGGCGATATAATATTGTTAAAAAGTTTAAAGAGGAGATTTTATTTATTGAACCGTATAAAAAGGAAAGTAGGTGCTTCTTTAAGTTGTATTAAAGAAACCAGTGTATAAAATCCGATAGAAGAGTATTTATCTTTAATTTCAGTTATGATAGGGGGTATAGACTTTGGAGAAAATATTTCCAATGAAACTAAGTTTTAAATAATTTTAATAGGGGTGGTTATTAATGAAAACCCCTTTAATGGAACTCTACGAGCAAAGAAAAGATGAAATTGAAAACTGTCTTAAAAAACTTAGAGAATCAGATAAATGTATGGATTGGGGCAATTTTGCATCTGTTAGAAGGCGTCCAATGATAGCCACGGTTATATATTATCTTCAACAATACGCAGGATATGCTGATGGAGTGAGTATAAAAGAACTAAGGGCTTTCCTTTACTGCATATATCTTGTAGAAAAGGACAAGTATGAAAAAATGGTAAGTTCTATGGTATGGTGTCCCTTAGAGCAGACATTAGAGGAGATTACAGGCAGATTGGTTAAAATAAACTCTGATGGAAAATATGAAGTAAATTTAGAAGAATTTAAACAAAAGGAAAAAAATAGAAAACTAACATATTGGAAGGTTTTGAGACCTATTTGTGAAAAGGCTGAAAGAATATGTAATTATATGCTAAATCCATTGAATGTTAGACCAGAAGGAATTACAGTTGAAGAATTTTTTGAAAAAGGATTTTCCGAGAAAGATTTAGATAAACTCATAGATGCGTATGAGAGCGCTTGGGAAAAGGAAAAAACACTTTATGCAGATGGATACGCAAAATTACTCATAAGTGTTGCTGAATACTATGAGAAAAAACCGAATAAATATGAAGATGAAGAGATATTAGAAAAATATGGAAAATTATGTGAGAAGTTGTGTAAGGTGATTAATGAAAGAAAACATGAGATGCCAATTTTGAATCGTATGATTATAGATACTTTTGAAGTGGAAAGTTACATAAAAGCAAACTATGGGAATGAGCTGAACTATAAGTTAGTAAATACATTAGAAAGAATAGCTTCTGAGTTAGGTATTTATCATGAGGTTTATGGAGCGTTATATTATGGTATGGAGTTTAAATTCAAAAAAGACAGAAATAAAAAGAATGAAAAGAAAGAACGTAAAAAAGAACGTAAAAAAATAGACCTTAAACAGCTCGTTAAACCAGAAGGAATTACAGTTGAAGAATTTTTTGAAAAGGGATTCTCTGAGGAAGATTTAGATGAACTCATAAATGCGTATGAAAGCGCTTGGGAAAAGGAAAAAACCATCTATGCAGATGGATATTTAAAACTACTTATTAGCATAGCTGAGTATTATGAAAAAGAGCATGAAAAATTTAGTAGCGATGAATTTTTAAGGAAAATATACGAAATTTTTGAAAATGCAAAACTTCCAGTTTACAAAAAACTGGCAGCGAAATATTACATAAGGGCTTCTGATATTGCAACATCAGTTTCACTGATTTATTCTCCACAGCAAAACTATCCTGAAGAGGCTGAGAAGTATCTAAAAATGGCTGTTGAGTTTAATGAAAAAGCCATAAAACTTGGAATAGTTCCTAAGTTTCATTCAATAACCTTAAACAACTTAGGTACTCATTATTATGAGATGAACCGTTCTGAGGAAGCTTTGCCTATACTTAAAAAGGCTTTAGAATATGCAAAGACCCCAAAGGAGAAAGGTTTGATAATGCACAATTTAGCCCTAACTTATGCAGATTTAGGAAAAAAGAGGGATGCAGTTAGATGCATGATAAAGTCAATTTGTATTCACTACAAAACCCAACATGAGTTTGGACATGTGACGCTATACAATGAAGATATTGATAGAATAATAAAAATGACCGGAGATGTAAATACTGATATTTATGCTTTAAAAGTAGCCCTTGACTTAGTTGGGGGAAATTTGACAGTCGAAGAGGCTAAAAAGTTTCTTGATCTAATTGACCGTAGTGAGTGGCCACTAACTGATGCTTTACTTTCAATACTAAGTGGGGAGGAGTATAAAGTACCTGAGGGATTGGAGGAATGTAGTACGCTCTTAGAGGATGTTGTAAAAGTAGTTGAGTATGTAAGAAGAAGGAATGATAGGAAATGACAGTTAAAATTATAGAAAATAAAATCCCAGAATTAAAAAGAAGATTAAAACTTTGGAAAGATTTTATGGAATATATATAAAAAAAGTATGGTAAAAAAGTATTTCACTTAAAAAAACTATGGGGGGAGGACATTATGGCAAATGAAAGTATATTAGAAAAAATTGAAAGTGAAAAGAGAATTTTTGTTATTAATAATGATGATGAAGTTAAAAGATATATTATTAAAAAATTTGAAGAAGTAAAAGATTTAGATTTGTCTGATGAAGTGTTAGATAGTAGTATAGTTGAAGATGAAAAAGAAATGATTGTTGGAGTTGAAGTTAATGACAAAATAATTGTTGATACTCTAACAATAGCGTTAGCTAGAGTTTATCAAAAAATAGATGGTAAGTTGAAAGAGAAATTTAATTATTTCCTAAATAATTTTGAGATAGAGTTATATAAAAAATCTGGTTTTAAAAATGCTCCATTCTTTAAAGTTTATGTTGATGGTAAAATGGTAATATCTGATAGGAGAATTAAAATTAGATTTAGCCAAATGGGTTGGGTAAAGAAGGGCAATAATGGTAGAGAAAGGAAAGAAATTGGAAGTAAAAGATTTTTACAGGAAATTCATGTTTTAGAAGATAGAATAATGAAATATTTAAAAAATTAATTAGGTTGAGGTGATAGAGATGAAGAACTTAGTTTCTTTAGTAGCTTGGCATGACTCAGGATGGAATGGTAGATTTTGTAGAAAGCCAGAGGAGAATAGATACTGTGAAAGCTTTAAGTATGTAAAATTTAATAAATATAATTCAAAATTATGCTTAAACAACCCTTCAGGAGTCATTAGCACTATCCCTAAAGGAATGCCATGCCATGAATCAGTAATGTTCATTGAGAATAATAATGTAATTAAAGAGGGAGGAAATAGAGTTGGTAGAATTCCAACATTATTATTCTCAAATGTTGAAAGGTTTAAGGAAATATTGGATTATGTTAAAGGAAAATACACTGTTATACATGTGAGAGAAAATCCTTTGTCTGATAATAAGGTTATAATTGGCTGTGTAAAGATTAAAGAAATAATAAATAAAGATGAAAAAAATAAGAACAAATTAGGTTTTGAAATAGACTTTGATTTAGAGGATATTGTATTTACTCTACCTTATCAGGAGTTTATAGAGTTTTGTAAAGATAAAAATTTAGACTATAAAGAGTTTGAACATTTAGTTGTTTTTGATGTTGAAGATTTCAGTAGGTACTTTAGAGGGATGTGTAATATTATAACTGATAAAACCCTAATAGAAATATTAAAAAAAGCTATAGAAATTTTAGAAGGATTTAATAAATTTATTGAGGAATATCCAGACTTTATGGAGTATCTAAAAGGAAATAAAGCTTTTAGGCCATGGGTAATGAAGGATTTTGATAAGTTTTTAGATAGAATAAAAAATGTTATCAGTGAATTAGAGGGTAGAGAATACAAATACCCTGGATTGCCAGCAGTGATATACTATTTAGGTGATAAAGAAGCTTATTCAAAATATTTTGAAGCTGTTGAGAGTAATAAAGAAGAGGAGCTTTATAAGGAATTAAAAGAGAGTTTAGAAAAAAGAAAAGAGAACAGTGACTTTAAAAATGAGTTTAAAGAATTCTTATTAAACTATGCAGTGTACTATGATTTAATGGCTTATGACATTAAAATAATAAAGGAACAAATAAAAAAAGGATTCATTAGCTTAGAGGAAATTTTAGAAAATCCCTATGTCTTAGTTGAAGATTTAAAAGAGAAGGAAGATTTTTCTGGATTTAGTTTTATTGAAGTAGATTCCTGGGAACAGAGGAGAGTTAAAGATTTTGATAAACATAACCCTTACAGGATAAGAGCTTTATTAGTTGAGATTTTAAAGAGGCTACTAAAGCACGGGCATACAACAGTAACTACTGGAGAGGTTAAAAATATTTTTGATAAAATTGGGGTAGACATTAGCTTTAAAGAATTTTTAGAGATGATTGAGAAGAATGAGGAAATTATAAAAGAGAAAGTAGTTATTGAGGAGAAGATTATTGGAAATGAGAAAGTAAAATTGTTTACTTTAAAAGACATAAAAGAAAGTGAGAGGGTTATAGAAGAAACTATTAATAAAATGCTTGATAAACCAAAAGAAGAACTTAGGGTTAGTAAAGAGGAAATAGAAAAGCTTTTGAGAAATGAGAAAAAAGAAGATGAAGATTATAAGAAAGCTATAGAAATGCAAATAGAAGCTGTTGAAAAGCTATTAAAAAATAGAGTTGGCATTTTAACTGGCCCAGCAGGAACAGGGAAAACAACTGTAATATCTACTTTAGTAAAAATTTTAAAGGATAAATATGGTTATGAGGATATCTATATCCTAACTCCTACTGGAAAATCAGCAATGGTTATTAGAGAGAAATTAAAGGAGAAGAAAATAAATAATGTCAAAGTAATGACTATCCATAGATTTATAGCCCAAGAATTTAGTGATTATTTTAATTTTGATTTCTTTGTATTGAGAGATGTTCCAGAAAATGCAAAGAAAAAGGTCTATGTCCTAATATTAGACGAGAGCTCTATGATAGACACTAAAATATTAGGGAATTTATTTAAATGTGTTGATATAGAGAAGCATCTGGTATTTGTTGGAGACATTAACCAACTACCCCCAGTAGATGCTGGAAAGCCATTCCATGATATTTACAGATACTTAGAGAGGGTTAATAAAGATGCTATAGCAAAATTAGAGATTCCACTAAGATCTGAATCTAAGAAAATTGCTGAGTTTTCAGAAATATTCTTAATGGATGGAGAAGAAAGAAAGATTAAGTTAGAGGAGTTATTAAAAGAAAAAGAAGTTTTAGATAATAAAGAAATTTATAGAATAAGAGATGGAGAGAAAGAGGTTATAACAATTGAAGTTGTTAAAGATAATTTATTAAAAGCTTTAGAAGATGCTATAGAGAAAATATTGGAGGAGAACAGCAAAGATAATTTCTTTGAATTTGCTGTATTTGATGATAAGTTAGAGATCCTATCTCCAACAAAAACAAAGGGAGAGCTAAACTCTTACATAATTAACCTCTATATAAGGCAAGATTCAAAGTTTGTCCCTGAAAAATATAGAGACAAAATGAAATTAAATTTGTTCTATGGAAATAAGTATGTAGCTGATAAAGTTATTCAGACTAAAAATAAGTACAAAAAAGGGATTTATAATGGGATGATGGGTTATGTATATTTCTACAATAAAAATTATAAAAAATATGCAATAAAATTCTATTCTGATGAAAATGAAAGAAGACCTTATGTATATGTTAGTGATGATAATATAGAACATGCCTATGCCATAACCATACACAAAAGCCAAGGTAGTGGTTTTGAAAATATAATAGTTGCTATTCCTAAAGGATTAAACAAATTTGTCTCAAAGGAAATGCTTTATACAGCAGTAACAAGGGCTAAAAAAAGATTATGGATAATTGTTGAAGAGAGTTTAGAGAATTTAATTAATGTCTATAACTCGGAGTTAAGAAATAGAAAAACTAATTTATTTGACAATTTTGATATTGACTCTTTAATTCCTTTTTATGAAGAGAGAGCTATAGAAACTGAGAGAGGAGAAAAGGTTAGGAGTGAAGATGAGAAGAAGTTGGCAGATATTTTTCATAAGTTAGGAATAGAATATGAATATGAGCCAATCTCTGAGTATTTAAAATTGGGAGTTTTACCAGACTTTAAACTATGCTTAGGAGATAAAGAAATTCTATGGGAACATTATGGCGTGGATAGCTTAGATTATAGACTTAGACAGAGAGAGAAAGAGGAAATTTATAAAAAAGAGGGATATAAGATAATCAAATTAGGAGATATAGATAATGCTAAGTTAGATGAGAAAGTAGTTATTATCTCCACTCCAGAGGATTTGAATTGTGTTGAAGAGAAAATAAAAATATTGTTAGAATTAGTAGAAATTTAGTATTCCTTTCCTTATTAATACTAATTAATAATTAGGTAAATAAGAGCTGTTAGGACATAAATTTAGATGTATAAATTATGCACCACCCTTAAGAATAAAAATTATTTAAATTCATTAATATATAAATAAGTTTAAAAAATTCGCAACTATAAATGATTAAGGCGATAGTAATGGAAATTACAAATCTTGAAGAAATTATTAAAAAATATGGAAATATTGATAAAAATAAAGTTGAAGAAATTAAAGAAATTCTTAAGAGTATTAAAAATGAATTGGTTGAAAAGTTAGATGAATTGAAGAATAAAAAATATGATGAAGGTTGGAGAGATATTGTAGGTAAAGCAACAAGCATATGTTATATAGAAACTGGATTTCCATCAAATTTTTCACAAGCTCTGAGAGATGAGCCTACAAGAGAAAAATTAATAGAATTTATTAGAAATGTAAAATCAGCAGAAACTAAGGATGATGCATATAATGCTTTCAAGAACCTCTTATCTGATAAAGGTACAAAATCTGCCAGTATAACTGTGGTTTCTACATTAGGACATATTTTAAAACCTGAATGGTTCATACCCCTAAATCATAAAATATCAGATGCTATTGAAAAATTAGGTTTAGTGAATATCCATCTTGCAGGTGCAAAAGGAAATTATGAAGATGCTATCAATGTATTTAAGAAAATTTCAGAAAATGTAAGAAATATTGAGGATAGTATCAAAACTTCTTATGCTTTATATGAATATGGAGAAGTACCCAAACCTAATAATTCTAAAAATAGTACTAGTAATAATATAATAAGTGACTCCAATACTGTTCCACCAGAAATAAAAGAAAAAATGGACAAAATCTTAGATAAAAAGAGGCAGATAATATTATATGGAGTTCCAGGGACAGGGAAAACACATTCAGCTTTAAAATATGTAGAGGGTAAAGGATATTATAAATTTATAACTTTCCATCAATCTTACTCCTATGAAGATTTTATAGAAGGACTTAAGCCAAAAACAACTGAAGATGGAAATATAACTTATGAAGTTGAGGATGGAATATTTAAAAAAATGTGTATTTTAGCAATTTGGGAAGCTCTAAAAGATAAAGAAGATATTAAAAAGGAAATAGATTTAGATAGGTTGTTAGATAAAGCTTTAAAGGAATTTGAAGATAAATATCCTGTTGGTAGTGTATTAAAAACTAAAATGGGTAAAAAATTCAAAATACTTGATTATAAATACAAAAACGAAAAAATCTCGAATATATTAATAAAACCAAATGAAAGTGTAAATGAATATTACCCGTTAAATATTCCATTTTTAAAGGACATGTTCGAAAAGGATTTAATTGAAGGTGAAAGAATAAACGGTCCAAAAGATGTAAATGATAAAATAAGGCATACTAGTTATGATTCCTATTACTTTGCATTATATAAAGAACTAAAAGAAATAATCAACAATAATATAAAAGACTCTCAAAATGAAAAATTAGAATATAATCCTAACTATGAAACCATAAAAGAAATAGTCATTGAAAAACTCAAAGAACATAAAGAAACAAAAAATGTCTTTAAAAAAGAAGATTTCCAAAATGCTCAAAAGTTCTATTTAGTAATAGATGAGATAAACAGGGGGAATATTTCCAATATCTTAGGGGAGTTAATAACTCTCTTAGAGAAAGATAAGAGGCTAAGTGAGGACAATGAAATTATTGTTGAGTTACCTTATTCAAAAGAGCCTTTTGCAGTCCCTCCAAATCTATATATAATTGGAACTATGAACACTGCAGATAGGAGTATAGCATTATTAGATATTGCTTTAAGGAGAAGGTTTGGATTCTTAGAAGTTGAGCCAAATTATGAACTAATTGAGAATAATGCTAAAAATAAACAAATTGAAGGAATTAATTTAGCAGAGTTATTAAAATCTCTAAATGAAAAACTCATGAAATTAAAAGATAGAGACCATAGGATAGGGCATTCATATTTCTTAGGTGTTGAAACTCTTGAAGATTTAGAGTTTGTTTGGTATCATGAAATTATCCCACTATTGGAGGAGTATTTCTATGGAGATGTTGATGGATTAAAAGAGATTCTTAAAGATTTTATTGAGGAAAAGGAAAACTCTTATGAAATAAAAAGGTTAACTGGAGAAGAGTTCAAAAATGCTATCAATAAGATATTAAGTGATTGATTATGAATTTAATTACTTTTTATGAATATCAGGAGAAAGATATAGAAGAGCTAAAGAATGAACTAAACCTAAATGAAAAAGAAGAAATTTTTAATTTATTTAAAAAAATAAATGGTGGATCTGAAGATAAAATATTCACCCTTTACCATAACAAAATAAAAGCCAACAATTATGTTGGATTTGCTTCTATAAAAGATGTTTCTATTCAAATTTTACCAAAAATCTTTAAAAATAGTGAAGAAAAAGAATATCTCTTCCTGAATATGCTTAACTTTGCCTTTGATTTAAAATTAGAAGAGAAAGAAGTTAGAGCAATAAACAGTCTATCAAAAGCCTTTTATGAAATTTTCATTTATCTATTTGCAAAATCTCTATTGGAAGAAATAAAAAGAGGAATTTATAAGGAGTATATTAAAATTAGAGGGGAAGAAAAATTTCTAAAAGGAAAGTTGTTGATTGAGAAGGAGATAAGAAAACTTCCTCATCAAAGAGATAGATTTTTTGTTGAATATTTCTTATTTGATGAAAATAATTTATTGAATCAGATATTTTATTATGCAGTTGCAACTTCTTTAAGGAAAACAAAAATAAGGACAAACAAAAAATATCTAAGTGAACTAATGTTAATATTTGATGGTATTGAACTAAAAAAGATAAATGTTGAAGATTTTAAAAAGGTTAAATTCACAAGATTAAACAATAGATTCAAAAAATCCTTTAATTTAGCTAAAATAGTACTAACCTCCTTAGGAGAACTTAGAGGGGAAGATAATGTTGGTTTCTTCATAGATATGAATGAATTGTTTGAGAGGTTTATATGCAACATACTAAAAAGAAAATTTTCCATTGGCTATCAGGAAGAATTTAATTTACTTAAAGAAACAAAATATTTAGATAAAATAAAACAAAAACCTGACTTTATAGTATATAAAAATGGAGAAGTAAAGCTTGTATTAGATGCAAAATACAAAGAAATTGAAGAAAATCTTTCTCCAGACATCCTTAGGCAAATTTACACTTATGCTAAAAAATATAAAGTTCCTTCAGCTTTGATATTCCCAAAGTTTAAAAATTATAACAATTTCAAAACAAATGTTGATTACTGTAAGTTCTTTGATGAAACTGAGCTTTATCTCTTAGTATATAACCTTGAAACATTAAAAAATAATGAGATGGATGAGGAGTTTTTAAATGCCATTGATAAATTGCTAAATAAATTTTGGTGAAACTAAATGGGATTTTTAAAAACTTTATTTAAATTTTTAGTTTTAGTGTTTGTAGGGTTTATTTTTACACTTATTGGGGTTGGGCTTAAAGGAATCCTTGGTTTAATATGTTATGCAATTTCCTTTATTATCTTCTTAGTGGCTTATGCATACCTAATCTTTAAGATTGTCACTTGGAAGTACTTTTGGTATATTGCCTTTCCAGTTCTTATAATCATCTTAATTCTTGCTCCAATTGATGGAATTATATTAACAATTGCATTAATAATATTAAGAAATTCATTAATAAAGTTAAAAAATGTCTTTGAGGGGGAAGATGAAAATAACCATCTATGATGGGGCAAATACAATAGGTGGAAATAAAATTTATATAAAAGAGGGAGATAATGGGCTATTTTTAGATTTTGGAATGAATTTTGCCAATTACTCAAAATATTATGAGGAATATTTAAATGAAAGGTCTGCAAGAGGTATTTATGATTTGTGGCATCTCAATTTAATACCAAAACTAAACATTTACAGAAGTGATTTAATTCCCAAAGATTTAGATATTTATAGGTATCCAAAAATTCCTATTAATGCTGTTTTAATAAGCCATGCTCATCTTGACCATGTTGGAAACATTGCTATTCTCAATGAAGAAATTCCTATGGTTGGATCTTCAATAACAATGACAATTCTAAAGGCATTAAGAGATACTTCAACTGGCAAACACTTAGGGATGGATTTGCCTTACTATAGTATAAAAAAACCAAAAGATGAAAGTGGCCATGTTCTTGAATCAGATAGAAAATCCCCCTACTGTTCAAGAAAAATTATTCTTACAGATGACAATAAAAATATTGAAGAATTTATCTTTTATAGACCTGGGCAGAACTCATCTAATAAAGTGAAGAAAATTAACCAAAATGAAGTTAAAACGCTATATGAAGAAGACTTGGGACTTGAAATTAAGGCATTTGAGGTGGATCATTCAATCTATGGGGCTGTTGGTTATATTGTTGAAGGTGATGTAAGTGTAGCATATACAGGGGATTTTAGGGAACATGGGAAAAATAAGAATAAAACAAGAAAATTTATTAAAGAGGCTAAAAATGCAAGTGTTTTAATTACAGAAGGGACAAGAGTTAATAGGGATAATGATGTCAATGTTAGTGAGGAGGATGTTTATAACAACTCTTTAAAAATCATTGAAGATGCTAAAGGGTTAGTTATTGCTGATTTTTCACCAAGAAATTTTGAAAGATTAGAAATTTTTAAAGAAATTGCTAAAAAAACTGGCAGGGAATTGGTTATAACTACAAAAGACGCCTATTTCTTATGGGCTTTAAAAGAAGTGGCTAATATTGATATAATTGATGATGATGTAAAAATTTATGAAAATCTTAAAGCCACTCAACAGAAATGGGAAAAAGAGATTTTAGACTTATATTGTAATTATATCATCTCTCCATTTGAAATTAGAGAAAATTGTGAGAACTATATTTTATGCTTCTCATTCTATGATATGCCACACCTATTGGATGTTAATCCAGATGGGGGGATTTATATCTATTCTTCAAGTGAGGCATTTGGGGAAGAGCAGGAGTTTAGCTTTTTAAGATTGTGGAATTGGCTTAAACACTTTAACTTTGAAATTTATGGTTTTAAAGTTGATGAAAATGGGAAACCAATATTTGAAAAAGGACTCCATACATCAGGGCATATTTCAAAAGAAGGGCTGAGGGAGGTTATTGAAAAGATAGATCCTGACTACATAATTCCAGTGCATACTGAAAATCCTGAATTATTCAGATGGGCTTTTGGAGAGAGCGTTGTTTTATTAAACAATGGAGAAAGTTTGGAGATTTAAAAATTTATTATTTATGGTTGAGATGATGAAAGCATATCCAATAAAAACGAGATATATCAAACCAGGAGAGAACTTTATACCAATAGTCATTGAAAGTTTAAAAAATAGCAATATAAAATTAAATGATGGAGACTTTGTGGTGTTAAGTGAGAAGATGGTTTCAACAAGTGAGAACAATTTTGTTGATGAGAGGGAGGTAAAACCAAAATTTTGGGCATACTTTACCTACTATTGGTCAAAGTATTTGTGGGGTTATATTTTAGGACCTTTATTGGGAACAAGAAAGGATAGAGTAAAAAACCTAAGAAAGATGCCAAAAAAAGAGACGTTGAGGCATAAACAAGTGGTTATTGACCATGTTGGTTTAATATATGCTTTAAAACCTGCATCAGAGGGAGGGGTTGATTTAACAAATGTTCCTGGAAGTTATGCCTCTTTATTACCAAAAGAACCAAAAAAATGGGCAGAGAAATTACATAAAAAAATAAAAGAGGAGTTTGATGTTGATGTTGTTGTTATGGTTGTAGATACCGATGCAACGTATAGGTTTTTTAAGTGGTATGTAACCGCTCTTCCTTATGCAATCGATGGAATTATTAGCGGGATTGGTGTTTTGGGATATATTATTGGAAAAATTGGGAAAAGATTGGGTGTTGGTGGATTAGTTGGGGCTACACCATTAGCCATTGCTGGAAATGAGATTTATAAAAAATATCCATTAGAGAAGATATTAAAAATAGCGGATTTAGCAGATAGGTCTCACATAACAACGAAATCCATCCACGATGTTATGAAGAAATATAACACCTTTGAAATTACCATTGAGATTTTAGAGGAGTTAGAACATACTCCCGTTGTTGTTGTTAAGGTTTAAAGTTTATTTGCTTTCCGTCTTTTATATCTTTCCTATATGCCTCCAATAAGTAATTTTCTTCCCCAATATATTCTGCAATTGTTTTAAAATCTACACTCAGTTTTTCTTTGTAGTTTTTATCTCTCAAAAAGTGATGATCTAAAATCAGCTGTGCATCTGTATTTTTTAATATGTCTATTAAATTTTCATCTACCTTTTTTAGATTCTCTTTTCCAAATCTGTTTATTAAATAAGTTGGAGGACCACTCATTATTATTAAATCTGGGCATTCATTTATTATATAATCCTTTAACTCATCAAAAATAACTCCTTGGACATCAGAAGCGTGGAGGAATGTGAAGTTTTTATCTTTTATAGTTGTTAGCAAAACATACCCTAACTTAGCATCTTTTCCATGTGGGAATGGTGGAGAAAATTTAATTTGGGTATTTTTGAAGCGGAAGGTTTTGTTATCTGCATAGTTTATTTCTTTTGCTATGTTTTTGACATTCTCTAAGAAAACCTTTGCCCTTTTCATTTGACTTCGGTTTATAAATTCTGTTGGGTGTTTTATGAGTAAAATTTTATCCTTGTAGAGAGTTTTTGCATAATCTTTTGAATCTAAGTACTCATCATCATGAAATGGCGTGTAGTGGTCATAATGGTAGTGGGAGATGGTTATAATGTCACATTCTTTGGCAAAATTATTTAATTTTTCCCTTATTTTTCTCAATTGCTCAAATTCTATTTCATTTGGGGGTAAGCCATATCTCTTTGGTGCTATTGCTACACCAGGGTCTATTAAAACTTTAACATCTTCTGTTTCAACATAAGTGGCTAAACTCCTAACTCCTAAACTTTCACTTGCAATTGGGATGATTTTCATACTCCCACAATTCAATAATTATTCAATTCAATAATCATTCAACAGATATTGCTTGGTCTGGGCACTGCAAAACACACAGCATGCATTTTACGCATTTATCTTCATTTACTGGGATTGGTGGGTAAATACCTTTTTTATTTAATTTTTTAGATTTTTCGAAAACCTTCTTTGGACATACCTCAATACATATATCACATCCTTTACAGAAGTTTTCGTTTATGCTTATCATTTTTCTCCTCCTCCATGTTTGCTTTTTGGTCTTATGGTTTTTAGAAGTTTTTTCATTATCAATAACACATTCTCTCTATTTAAATTTATATATATCTTGTTAGCTATTTTATATTCTTGATTGGGTTTATGGTAACTTTGGTTTGAACATTTTTCCACTCGCAAATGGAGTTATCTAAAGTTGCAGTTTGAACGTTTAATTTCTATTTTTCCATATTTTTTAGGGTCTTTATTTTTAAGATATTCTAAATATAGCTTCCAATGTTCTTTATTTTCTACCTTTGGCCCAAGAATAATTTCTTTAATATACTCCCTTAAATCTTTCTCTATTTCAACATATAATCTTGGCGGAGTGTGATTTGTATCTAATTTTATTTTATCTTTGTGGAATTTTAGATTATAAACCTTCACAACCCTGCATTCTTTTTCTTCTTTGTAATATTTGGATTTTACTAAGTATCTAATTTCATCCAATAGAGATTTTATAAGTGTTCTTATCGGTTCATAGGTTTTTAATACCTCACAAGTAATGCTATTAAATTCTTCTAATTTTTTAATTAACTCTGTAGGAATTTTATCTTTGTTATTTTCTATAAAGGATGTCGTTACCTCATTCAATATTTTTAGGTATTTATAGTAATTTTGTCTTGTTGTTATTCTCATCTGTAATAATTTAAATAGTATAACCCATCTTAAAACATCCCCAATTTTTTCTAATTCATCTTTTTCTTTGTGTTTAATTATGATATTATCTATGAGTTCCATTAGGCTTTGTGAATATTCAATTAATTTTTGATGATTATTTCTATTGATTTCATTTAGCTCTTGAATTAATAAACTTATTAACTTATCTATTTCTTTTAAAGTATTTTTTAATTTTTCAAATTTTGAGTCATTAGAATGTTTTTTATCTTCCGTTTCATCATCTTCATAATAAATTACATAATATAGACAAAATATATCTCCAATATCGCTCCCAAGTCCAATATTTTTAGAAGTTTCTAAATAGTCATGCTTATTATCAAAAAAATCTTTTTTTATACCAATACAAACCCCTTTTGCTTCTTCTTTATTTTCATCTTTTCCATAAGTCCTCCATAAGAATAAATTATCTCCTTCATAATCATCAACTACAAAACTTCCAATAAATGCTTGGAATTCTCCACTTTCTTTAAAATTTTGTATATCAAGTTCATGTTCAATTTCATAAATATATTTTAGATTATCCAAACTTAATTTTTCATTAGCAATCATTCTTAAAAATGTTTTACCCTCTTCAGGGTCGTTCATATAAGACACATTGTACAACCTAAAATGAAAACCTTCTAAAAGATTTTTTATAACTATCGGTTTAGTGTAGTGATAAATCACTTCTTTATCTGAAACCATTAGTTCTTTTTTAAGATCCATTATGTAAAATGCAATTTCACATAATAATCCAAAAATTTTTATAAATCCATCTTTATCGATTTTATCTTTTGAACATAAGTTCTGTTTTAGATATTGGTATAAATCAATGATAGTATCATGAAAGTCAGGATTTATTTCTAATGCCTTTTCAAAACATTCTATTGCTTCTTTATATTTTTTTAATCTTGCAAGTGCGATTCCTTTATTATTCCATGCATAAGAAAATAATTCTATATTTTTATTATATTTAATCTTATTTTGGTTATAATTATTATTGAGTAATCTTTCAAAATATCCTTTTAATATAGACCAAGATAAATCTGATAATTTATTTTTTTCATTTTCGTAGATTTTATAATTTGAGTAATTTAAAAACTCTTCATAGGATTTGATTAATTTTTTATCAATATCATCTTTTTTATGGCTTTTATTAATTGATTTTAATAATTTGTTAGGTAATTTATTATAATCCCCATCAGATAACACTCCAAAAAACATTTCATAAACTTTAATTATTTTATCAAAATATTTAATAGATTCTTCATATTTCTTTTCATTGAAATGCCTTGTGCCTTCATCAAACCATGGTTCTATTATTGCTTTAAGTCCTTCTAATTTTCTGTTAATTTTTTCACTATATACCAATATGCCCCCACTATTTGCTATTTCCCTATTAATCCAAGCACCAATAAATACGCCAATTTCTTCTTCATTTAAATTCTTTAATTTATCAACTAAATTTTTATAATCTTTATGTGATTTTATTCCTAGTTTTTTCTCATAATACTCAATTACCTTATCCAAATATTTACTTGCTTTATTAAATTTTCCTTCATTAAGATACTTTAATCCATTTTTATAACATTTTTTTACATCCATAACCTCCCCCCACAGAACATTTAACTTAATAAATCTTAATCAGCACATATATTAAATTTTTTTGATTTATTAGCTCTATTACTTGTTGAATTATTCACTAACTGAGTACTGCTCTAAACTCTCTAAATCAAACACTAAATAATTCACATCTAACTCTATTTTCCCTTTAATTCCCTTACAAAAAACACAATAATATTTATCATACTCCTTCAACCCAACTAATTCAGATTTCCTCTCCAAATCCTTAAAAATACCATAAACTTCCTTAACACTTAACTCCTTCCATTTTACCTCAACAAATAATGCCTTTCTCTCATTTTCATTCAAGGTAATTAAATCAACCTCCTCTCCCTTATGCCACCATCTACCAATCTTTGAAAACTTAAATGGCAAGTTATCATTTTTGTTCAACTCAATTAAAAACTCTTTAGCTATATACTCAAAAACCTCTCCAACATATTTATTAAAAGATAAATAATCCATTTCATAAGTTCCAATTTCAATCTCACTCTTATTTGGATACACAAACCTAAACCAAAACCTAAAGAAATTATCCTTTATCTTATACCTCCCCTTCTTACTCTTCAGACCCTCAGTTATTGGAATCTCCCTCTCAACCAAATCCAAACTCATCAAAACTCTCAAATATTTTGGTAAATCCTTTGCTTCAACGCCTGTAACACTCGAAATCTCACTAACTCTATTATAGCCCTTAGCAAGTGCTTCAAGGATTAAATAATACCTATGAACATCTCCAACCTCTTCCCTCAAAATAAATTCTACCTCTTCATACAAAATAGATGTTTTTGAAAAAACAACCTCATTTAATTCCTTCTCAAAATCCTCCCCTTTAAAAAGCTTAAAATACATTGGAATGCCTCCAGTTACAGAATAGATTTTAACAACCGTCTCAATATCAGTATTCTTAAAATACTCTCTAACATGTAAAAAATTTAATGGAGATAGTTTTAGTTGGGCTGTTCTCCTCCCATACAGTGGATTTTTGTAGCTCATTAAACTCTCCATCAATCCAACAAGAGAACCGCAAAGAATTATAAAAAACCTATCATCCAAAATCTCATCAATTATATGCTGAAAAATTGCTGAAGTATTTTTGTCCTCTAATAAATATGAGAATTCATCAATAACCACAACTATCCTATTATTTGGGATTATTTTTAAAAGATTAAATGCATCCCTAAAATCATCCACTTTAACCTTTGGTAAATTGAATTTTTTAGCAGCTTTTTCATAAAACCTCTCTGCATTTGTTTTTAATCCACTTTTATCTGCCAAAAAATAAATAACATTCTCTGAATTAATATTTTTTATAAATTGCTTTATAAGTTCAGTTTTTCCGACTCTTCTCCTTCCATATAAAATTAAAACTTCTTTTTTGTTTGATTTGTAAAGTTTTTCTAAAAAAGATAGTTCTTCTTTTCTATTTATAAACATTAGAATCACCAAGATTATACCTATCAATATTATCCTGCTCAAGATAATATTTTATAGCATAATATAAATAAGTTACGATTTAGAAAATTTATTTTAAATTTTTAAGAATTAACTCTATTTGGGATTTTTCATTTGGATTTCGTGTTGGTTTGAAAATTTTTGAACTATCCTTATAAACCTCTGAAACAACCTCATATATCTCATAAACCTAACTTTGACATTATTTATTGCATACTACTTCTCCATAAAATCCACATTAATCAGTAAACATAAAAAATCAATAAGTTACTCCATTAATTCTGTATCCTCATGAGAATATGGTGGAAAACTACAACACAAGATCTTTAAAGGAACCTTACCTATATTTTCAATCTTATGAGGGGTTTCAGGAGGGATGCATATAGTATCTCCTTTTTTAACTTCAAATTTTTCGTTACCTAATGTCATCAACCCTTTGCCTTCCAAAATGTAATATATTTCCTCAGATTCATGATGCTTATGTAATAAAGTTTTAGAACCTACTGGAACAATCGCTTCTGCCAAACTTTGTTTTACATCTCCATGAACACTTGGATGCATTAATTCACGAATTATTGAACCATCTTTGGTAACATATGGTTTAATTTTGTCGTATTCACTTTTTATAATTTTCATAATTATCATCTTAACACGTTTATTTTGACTTTCTAAATTACTATTTTGAATTTAAGTTTAATATGGTTTGTTATTTCTCATATTGGTCTTATATCGCCAATTGATAAATTACTTCTTCCTTTTCCACATTCTTGGATATGTATTTGGTTCCATATAAATCCTCTCTACATCAACAGCAACACCTTCATTTGCCTTTAAAATCTCCTTTGTGTTCATCAATGCCTTCCCCACTCCAATTGCCTCTCCTTTTAAAGTTTCAACTAAAACAATCTCTCCCTTCCCAATTCCCTTGCTCAACTTAGAGATTCCTTTAACATAAACATCTGCTCCATGGCATATTGCATCAACTGCTGAATCTTTAACAACAACCTTTTTTAAATGCCTCAACCCATATTCAATTGGCTTTATTATTCTCCTTAACTCCTCCTCATCACCATCTTCTTTCCAAAAATGATATGCATCAACTAAATCTTGCAAGTAAACCGCATCATTTTCCTCAAAAACCCCACTTTTTACCCTTCTCAATTCCTGCATATGGGCAGAGGTTCCTAATGCCTCCCCCATATCATCAACTAACTTCCTTATGTAAGTTCCTGATTGACATTTAACTCTAAACAAAATATCTCTCCCATCAATATCCAATATCTCTAATTTATGTATCTTTCTTATCCTTAAACTCCTCTTCACCGCTGCCTTTAAAGGAGGCCTCTGCAGTATTTTCCCTTCAAATTCCTTAAATATTTCCCTTATTTTTTCCTCATCCGCATCCCTATGCAAATGCATTAAGCAAATATATTCTTTTGGAGGGATGTGCCACATAGGAATGCATTTTGTAGCATTCTCTAATGCAATTGGCAAGACACCAGTTACCTTTGGGTCTAATGTCCCACCATGTCCCGCCTTTTTTAAATTTAATATCTTCTTTACCCATGTAGAGACCTCATGTGATGTAGGACCGGAAGGTTTATCAATAACAACTACACCACTTTTTAATAGGTCTTCTATTTTTCTTTCATATGGATTGCATCCATACTCTTCATTCGTCTCTGCCTCTTCTTTAATTATTAGTTCCTCTTTCTCTGAAGAAAAATTAGGATAATTTTGAACATTTTCGATTTTTGTCAATATATCACCACTGTTTATAATTCCTTATAAATTTAATAAACCGTGAAATTCCAGCTAAGATACCAATTAATAGACCAATAACTACATAAATCATATTGTTAGTTTGGGCCCCTATTATATAACCAACCACAATACCTATAACTATGCATGAAACAAATTCCAATGCTATATCTCTAATTTTCATAACCATCAATCTTTATCGTTATAATACATAAAAATTATGTATAATCATTTTATGATTTTTATTGGTGGTGAGATCATGGATAAGTACCTCTTGATGAAGAGAATAGATGAGAATATACATAATTTAATAAAAAATAATTCACCAAAGAGAGATTTGGGAGATTTAATTCCATTGTCAATATTTCAGGCAGTGAGGATAGGTATTTTAACGGCAGGGTGTGGAATTGAAGCGATAATATACAATATAGGTAAAGACATTGGAAAGAGCGTAATATCAAATTACGTCGAAAACTCCCCAACCGAGTTATTAGAGAATTTTGCTGAAATATTAAAAAAGACAAAAATTGGAATATTGGGAATAGAGAAAATTGACGATGATGAGATGATTTTATCATTGAGAGAGTGTGTCTCTTGCTACAATGCCCCAAATGTTGGAACTACATTGTGTCATTTTGAGGCAGGGTTGATTAGTGGAACTTTGGAAAGTAAATTAAAGAGACATGTTAAGGTTACGGAGACAAAATGTTGTGGTAAAGGAGATGATTACTGTGAGTTTTATGTCAAAATTGGGGAGAGAAGATACTGGTAAACGGTGAAATAATGAATCTTGATAAAATTGATTTAAAAATACTAAGAATCTTGCAGGAAGATGGTAGAAAATCATATAGGGAAATTGGAAGGGAGTTAAAAATTAGTGAAGGAACAGTTAGAGCAAGGATAAAAAAGATGAAGGAAAATGGAATAATAAACGGATTCCATATATCAGTAAATCCCCACAAATTAGGAAAAGATGTTATTGCAATTTTAGGACTTTATTTAAAACCTTCTGAGGTAAAGAAAACCCTTGAGATTTTGAAAAGTTATGATGAGATAACCCAACTTTATCAAACCACTGGAGAGTATGATGCTGTATGTGTGGTTGTTCTTGAAGATATGGAGGAACTGGGGAGATTTTTAAGTGAAAAGATATATCCGCTTGTTAATGTGAACGGTTGTAAGGTCACTCTCGTTCTCAACATCTTAAAAGATGGTCATAAGATTCCAATCTAAATTATGTTTTTGATATTCAAAAAAACAGGAAAAATATTACTCAAAATCAAAAATAGAAAGCTTTAAAAACCCCATTTTTTTACTACGCATTTATACATTTTCTTTTGATAATTCTTAATCTTGCAAATAATTTTTTGCAAATTTTTGCTACTTTTGTAAATAATCATCAATAAAAATACGCACTGCGTAATTTACTATAATATATAGTTTGTAGTTGAAAAACATTTGTAATGATTAATCGTTATAAATTAATTTTGGTGGTGAAATTAATGGTTGTTGAAAATATAATTAAAGGGGCAAAGAAAGTATTGAATTTAACAAAAGATGCATTAAAAGATATAGAAAATAAAGAAGTTGGCTATAAGGGAACAAACTACAATCTTCCTTTAATATATGGGCTTTTGGGAAAAAAAGTAAAAGATATTAACGAATTGAGAGAGTTAATAAATTCACTTGAAATTAAAGATGAAAAGACGTTGGAAAATGCTCTTGATGCAGGAGTTGTAACACTATTGTGTGCGGAGGCGTTAGAGGCGTTAAAATACGCAACAGAAGAAAAACCATACAAAGAACCCTACGTTGGCTTTATTCCAGATGAAACCTTAAGGGGCTTAGGGGTTCCACTTGTAGAAGGAAAAATCCCAGCAATTTTGGTTGTTATTGGAAAGGTTGGAGATGAGGAGAAATTAAGAAAATTAATTGATGATATAAGGAAGAGAAATATTTTGGCTTTGTTTGTTGGGGAAATAGTTAAGGAAATGGATGAAGCAGGAATAGAATATGGATTGGATAAATTGTTGGTTCCACTTGGAGATAGCATAACTTCTGCAGCACATGCGGCAAACCTTGCTATAAGAGCCCCACTAATCTTTGGAGGTATTGAGCCAGGAAAGACGGAGGAGATAATTGACTACATAAAGAATAGAGTTCCGGCAATTGTTGTAGCATTGGGAGATATTGATGATATAACACTTGCAGCAGGGGCAGGATGTATAAAAGCAGGAGTTCCAGTTATAACAAACAACCCAGTTCCAGTTATTGAGGGGGCATTAGAAAGCTCAGATATTGAAAATATTGTTGAAAATGCTTTGAAAATGAAGGGAGTTGAGGTTAAAGTTACTGAATTTGATATTCCAGTTTCAGTAGGACCAATGAATGAAGGGGAGAGAGTTAGAGGACCAGATATGCATGTTGAATTAGCAGGGCCTAAGAGTTATGGTTGTGAGTTAGTTTTGGTTAAAGATGATGTCGAGGAGGGTATTGAGGTTATTGGAAAAGAGTTAGATGAGATGGAAGAGGGGAGCAGAAATCCATTTGCAATAGTTGTTGAAGTTAGTGGAAAAGGATTAGAAAAGGATATTGAAGGAGTTTTAGAGAGAAGAATCCATGAGTTCTTAAACTACATTGAGGGAGTTATGCACTTAAACCAAAGAGACCAAGTTTGGATTAGGATAAATAAAAACTCATTCAATAAGGGATTAAGGTTAAAGCATATTGCGGAGGTAGTAAAAGCGCTATTCAAAGAACACTTCCCAATAATTGAAAAATGTAAGGTTAAAATCATAACTGATGAAGAAAAAGTTAAAGAAATCCTCGAAGAGGCAAGAAAAATATATGCTGAGAGGGATGCGAGGGCAAGGGAGTTGAGTGAGGAGGATGTTGATGTATTCTATGGATGTGTAATGTGTCAAAGCTTTGCCCCTACACACGTCTGTATTATAACCCCAGATAGACCTTCATTGTGTGGAAGTATAAGCTATTTTGACGCAAGAGCAGCAGCAAAAATAGATCCAGAGGGGCCAATATTTGAAGTTCCAAAAGGAGAACTACTTGATGAAAAATTGGGTATCTATTCAGGAGTTAATGAGGTTGTGGAAAGTAGGTCTCAAGGAAGTGTTAAAGAAATTGCAATGCATAGTGCATTAACAAGCCCATGCACGTCTTGTGGGTGTTTTGAGGCAATAGCATTTTACATTCCTGAGGTTGATGGGTTTGGAGTTGTAGATAGAAACTTTAAAGGAGAGACACCATTTGGTTTGCCATTCTCATCACTTGCAGGCCAGTGCAGTGGTGGAAAACAAGTTCCAGGATTCGTTGGAATTGCAATAGAGTACATGAGGTCTCCGAAATTCCTGCAGGGAGATGGGGGTTGGCAAAGGGTTGTTTGGCTTCCAAAGGACTTGAAGGAAAAGGTAAAAGATGCAATACCTGAGGATTTATATGACAAAATTGCAACAGAAGAAGACGTATCAAACACTGAAGAATTGGCAAAGTTCTTAGAAGAGAAAGGACATCCAGTAATGAAAAAAGCTGAAGAAACTGAAGAAGAAAAAGTAGAAGAGGTTAAAGAAGAAAAAGGTATCGAAGTTGGAGAAACAATATTAGATATTGCAAAAGATAGAGGTATTCAAATAATAATGAAGAATGTGAAGATTGTTATAAACTTCAATGTTAAAAAATAATTACATCCCAATTTCTTTTTATTTTTTGTCTTTTTTGCAATTGTATATTTAAATTTATAAATTTTGCAAATCAAAAATTTTTCTGTAGAATAAATTAAAAAATGCGTATTTTTATATGTTTTTATTTAAACATATAAATTGATAAATTTGCAAATCATCAAAATTTTTTACAGTAGGTTGAATAAATGCGTAATTAATTTATTTGATTCCTACAAAAACGCCATGGTAATACTTTTTGAAAATTTTTCATAACAAAATATTTATATGACACGTAAAAAATTAGTTACCAAGTAAAATTGTTAATGATTAATAATGATAAATTCGACAATTACCGATGGTGGAACTGTGAGAATGGAAGGAGATATAAAATCAATGTCATCCCCATTATTGAAATTAAAAAACTTCAAAATAAAAGGAACCATAAAATTTGGGGAGGAAGTTGAGGAAGAAGATTGGGAGCCAATGGGACCCACACCAATGCCAAAAGTTCCTACATTAAGGAAATGGGACTTTAGACTATTGAAGAGGTACCCTCCATTCTACATGCCAATTTGTGACATGTGTTGTCTATGTACTTTTGGAAAGTGTGACTTGAGTAGAGGAAAGAAGGGGGCCTGTGGATTAGATATTAAAAAACAACAGGCAAGAATTGTTTTAATTGCATGTTGTATAGGGGCTGCATGCCACACAGCCCACAGTAGGCACCTTGTTCATTACTTAATAGAAAAGTTAGGTAAGGACTATCCAATTAACTTAGGCAATAATATAGATGTTGAGGCACCAATAACCAGAACTGTCACTGGAATAAAACCAAAAACACTTGGAGATTTAGAGAAAGTTTTAGATTATTGTGAAGAGCAAATAACCCATTTACTCTCTGCAACACACACAGGACAAGAAGGAGATTACCTTGATTTTGAGAGTAAGGCAATGCATGCTGGGATGATTGACGATTTAGCGAGAGAAGTGGGAGATATTGCTCAAATTGTTGGTCTTAATATGCCAAAAGGAGATGAAGATGCACCACTTGTTGATTTAGGTCTTGGAACAATAGACAAAAACAAACCAGTAATTTTGTGTATAGGGCATAATGTCGTTCCTGGTAGGTATATTATAGATTATTTGGAAGAAAACGGGTTAGATGATGAGATAGAAGTTTGTGGAATTTGTTGTACTGCATTGGATATAACAAGATACAATGAGGGGGCAAAAATTGTTGGTCCTTTATCAAGGCAGTTGATGTTTGTTAGGAGCGGAGTTGCTGATGTGGTTGTTGTTGATGAGCAGTGTATTAGAACAGATATATTAGAGGAAACATTAAAAACTGGGGCTGTTTTGATAGCAACAAACGAAAAGATGTGCTTGGGCTTAGAAGATATTTCCCATTTAAGTGAAGATGAAATGATAAATTATATCTTGAGAAATAGGGCGGCTTTAATTTTAGATGAAGAGAAGGTAGGAAAAGTTGCCGTAGAATTGGCTAAAATAATTTCAAAAGAGAGAAAGGACAAAAAATGCTTGCCTGACTTAAATGAAGTTGTAGAACTTGCAAAGAAATGTACAGAGTGCGGATGGTGTAACAGAGTATGTCCAAACTCATTTGAGGTAAAAGAGGCGATGATTGAGGCAAAACAAGGCAAATTTGACAAATTTGTTGAGTTATACAAAAAATGTTACAGCTGCGGTAGATGTGAATGTGAATGTGAGAGAAACTTGCCAATTGTTAGCATGACAACAAAGGTTGGAGAATACTTCATAAAAGACATGAAATTTAAAATAAGGGCAGGAAGAGGGCCAATACAAGACGTTGAAATAAGAAGAGTTGGGGCCCCAATTGTATTTGGGGACATTCCAGGAGTTGTTGCGTTAGTCGGATGTTCCAACCATCCAAACGGTGAAGAAGAGGTTGCAAAGATAGCAAAGGAATTCTTAGAGAGGAAATACATTGTTGTTGCAAGTGGATGTGCGGCAATGTCAATTGGAATGTGGAAAGATGAAGATGGAAAAACACTTTATGAAAAATATGGCGGAAGTTTTGAAGCTGGTGGGTTAGTAAATGTTGGAAGCTGTTTAAGTAACTGCCACATAACCGGAGCAGCAATAAAAATAGCCAACATCTTTGCAAAAGTTCCATTGAGAGGAAACTTTGAGCAAGTTGCGGACTACATATTGAACAGAGTCGGAGCTGTTGGTATTGCATGGGGAGCTATGAGTCAAAAAGCAGCGGCAATCGCTACTGGAGTAAACAGATGGGGAATCCCAGTCATAGTTGGGCCACATGCAGCAAAATACAGAAGGATGTATTTGAGTGACGGAAAGGACTTTGAGGTCTTAGACAAAAGAACTGGAGAAATAATGAAGATTGAACCAGCCCCAGAACATTTGATTGTGACTGCAGAAACAGTAGAAGAATGTATCTGCATGATTCCAAAACTCTGCATGAGACCAAATGACAGTCCAAAAGGAAGGGCAATGAAAATCTACCACTACGTAAGCGTTTATGAGAAATACTTTGGAATGATGCCACCTGATTTGGAGAAATTCGTGAGAACTGAGCAAGATATTCCATTCATGATAAAAGACAAAGTTATGGATTATTTAAAAGAAAAAGGTTGGAAACCAAGGGAAAAAATTCCAAAAGAGCCAACAATAATCTACTAGACCTTCAATACAATTTTTTTGATAAAACAACTTATGGTGAAAAGAATGATTGATAGAACTACTCCATACCAACCAACTGCTGGGACAAATTTAAACCATGCTGATGTTGTCTCCCCAACTATATTAATTCAGATGATAAAAAGGAGCAAAAATCCTATCTTAATTGTTGGGTGTAAGTTGGATAAGGACGTTGAGGAAATTCTGAGCAAATTAAACATGAAAAAAATCCATACGCCAAAGGAGATGAACTTGCTGGATATTATGAAATATCTTGCAAAAGGAGAACATGATTTGGCATTGTTCATTGGAATTACTTATTATTACCTCGCCCAGGCATTAACACATTTGAAACACTTCTCTTCCGTAATAACTGTGACAATTGACCCCTACTATCACCCAAATGCATGCTACTCACTCCCAAACATGGAGAAAAATGAGCATGTTGAGGTTATTAAAAAGTTAGTTGATGCCTTATAAAGATAGTTTTTGCTTAAGCATCAATTTTTTGTTTTTATTCATCATTTAGGTAAGAGGAGGGATGATCATGAATCCAAAAATCATTGTACTTGATCCTTCAAAGTGCTCAAAATGTAATGATTGCATCAACAAATGTGCTGAAATTCATGGGATAAGTAGGGTGAAAAAATTCGATGGCATTCCAATTTTCTGTATGCAGTGTGAAACACCACCATGCAAAGAAATCTGTCCAGTTGATGCCATATACTTAAAAGAAAACATCCCAATAGTCAATAAAGAAAAATGTATTGGTTGTGGGATGTGTGCTATAGCATGTCCAATTGGAGCAATTTTTGTTGAAGAGAAGGTTGCTCATAAATGCACTCTTTGCTTGGATGTGGATAGGATAACTCCTGCATGTATTGAAGCGTGTAAAGACAATGCATTAAAACTTGTCTGTGATGAATCACTTGAGATGATTAAGGAAGAAAAACGGAAGAAACTCATCAAAATCATAAGTGAAAAATTTGAAGAATTATAATGGAGGTTTAAAACATGTTTGATGATATTCCTGTATCAGTAGGGCCGATGAATGAAGGAGAAAGAGTTAGAGGACCAGATATGTACGTTGAGTTGGCAGGACCTAAGAGTTATGGTTTTGAACTTGTTAGGGTTGGAGAGGCGAGTGATAAAGTAGAGGTTATTGGAAAGGATATTAATGAAATGGAAGAAGGAACAAGAACACCTTTTGCAATTATTGTTAGAGTTAGTGGAGATAACCTGGAGGAAGATTTAGAGGGAGTTTTGGAAAGAAGAATCCACGAGTTTTTTAACTATATCGAAGGTATTATGCACTTAAACCAAAGAGATAGTGTATGGATTAGGATAAACAAAAGTTCCGCATCAAAAGGATTAACATTAGAGCATATAGGCAAAGTTATCCAAAGATTATACAAAGCAGAATTTCCATTCATAAAAAGTGTTGATGTTACATTGATTACTGATCCCGATAAAGTTAAGGAAGAACTTGAAAAGGCAAGAGAGGTATATGCAAAAAGGGATGCAAGGGCGAGGGAGTTGAGTGAGGAGGATGTTGATGTATTTTATGGTTGTATTATGTGCCAAAGTTTTGCTCCTACACACGTCTGTATTATAACCCCTGACAAACCAGCATTATGTGGTGGGATCACATACTTTGATGCAAGAGCAGCAGCAAAAATAGACCCAGAGGGACCAATATTTGAAGTTCCAAAAGGAGAACTACTTGATGAAAAATTGGGTATCTATTCAGGAGTTAATAAAGTTGTAAGTGAAAAATCTCAAGGTTCAATTGAAGAGATTGCATTGCACAGTGTTATGTATAAGCCATCAACATCATGTGGATGTTTTGAGGCAATAACCTTTTACATTCCTGAAGTTGATGGGTTTGGAATAGTGCATAGGGACTTTAAGGGAGAAACTCCAATGGGTGTTCCATTCTCATCACTTGCAGGCCAGTGCAGTGGTGGAAAACAGGTTGAAGGTTTCTGTGGAATGTGTATCGAATACATGAGATCCCCAAAATTCTTCCAGGCAGATGGAGGTTGGCAAAGGGTAGTTTGGCTTCCGAAGGACTTGAAGGAAAAGGTAAAAGACGCAATACCTGAAGATTTATATGATAAAATTGCAACAGAAGAGGACGTATCAAACACTGAAGAATTGGCAAAGTTCTTAAAAGAGAAAAACCATCCTGTTGTTGAGAGATGGGGCAAAGTTGAGGAAGAAGAAATTGAAGAAGAGGAGTTTGTTGAAGAGGCGGAAGAAGGATTTGCAGTACCAACCTTAGAACTTCCAGCAGGATTTGGTGGATTACCACCAGGAATAAAAATTATATTACATAACGCAGTTATAAAGGCAGAGAAAATAATCATCACAAAAGAAGAACCTTCTAAAAAATCTTCTAAAAAATAAGCCTAAAAAAGAGAGTTAGTTTCTTCTAAATTAGCAAACATACTATTTTTTTCATTTTTATTTAAGTCATTGGTCATTTCCTTGATATTTTCCAAGAACTTTTTTAACTTTATTAATTCAAGTTTTATCTCATCTATATCATCAAAGCTTAACGGCCTACCTGATAAATATGTTATATAATATAAAGAAATTATATGAATGTTCACAATAGACTTTAGTTCCAATGACTCGCCATCTTTTTTATCGAATTTTTTATCGAAGTTTGTATGCTCCAAAATTTTTAGAAGTTTCATTAAAACCTTATCAGATATCCAATTGATCTCGTTGTAATAAATAAGAATGTCCTCAGCTTTAGATTTGCCTACATGAGAAATTAAATATTCTATCCATTTTGTTAATATTGCCATTGTTTTAGCATCGTCGTTTAATGAAGTTAGCAAATAATTCCCTTCCAATATATCAAACATGAAGTTAATTCCATGAGGTTCCTTATAATATTCTTTTGTTATTAGTTTCATAATAAAACCTCCAAAAAAAGAATTTGACCCTATGACATGATCTCATTATTTTGTTAATAACGCATATGTTTTTTATTTAGTCCATACTATAAAAAATTTAAATTTTTTGTTCTATTTATTATTTATCTTCATCATTTAACCAATATATTTAAATATATCGATACAAACATGTAAAATAAAATACAACAGTTCTTCCCACAAATTCCAATTTAACCCCACATTTTGGGTCACACATAAGCCCCCGTACCTTTGGGTGTCCAGGTACCCCGCCGCGTATCCCTCGGGCGATTAGTACCGGCGGGCTCAACACCTCGGCCAAAGGCCTCGGTGCTTACACCCCCGGCCTATCAACCCCGTCTTCTACGGGAGCCCTCGTCCCCGAAGGGACTGGCTGCCTATTTTCGGGGGGGGTTTCGGGCTTAGATGCTTTCAGCCCTTATCCCCTGGCGCGTAGCTGCTCGGCAATGCCCTGTCGGACAACCGATAGACCAGAGGCGCCGGCGGCTCGTTCCTCTCGTACTAGAGCCACCTTCCCCTCAGGCAGCCAACACCCCCAGCAGATAGCAACCAACCTGTCTCACGACGGTCTAAACCCAGCTCACGATCCCCTTTAATGGGCGAACAGCCCCACCCTTGGGTCCTGCTGCAGACCCAGGATGGGAAGAACCGACATCGATGTAGCAAGCCGCGGGGTCGATATGGGCTCTTGCCCGCGACAACTCTGTTATCCCCGGGGTAGCTTTTCTGTCATCCCTGGCCCCCATCGGTGAGGCACAGGGGTTCGCTAGGCCCGGCTTTCGCCTCTTGGTCGGCCTCTGTTACCGACCAAGTCAGGCCGGCTTTTGCCCTTGCACTCCACGGCGGAGTCCTGACCCGCCTGAGCCGACCTTTGGGCCCTCCTGATGCCTTTTTAGGAGGGTGCCGCCCCAGCCAAACTGCCCACCTACCGGTGTCCCCCTATCCGGGGTTAGGGACATGGCCATGGGTGGGTGGTGTCCCATGGGCGCCTCCACCGCCCCCGGAGAGGCGGCTTCGACGGCTCCCACCTACGCTGTGCACCCACGACCATGCCCCAACGGCAGGCTGCAGTAAAGCTCCACGGGGTCTTCGCTTCCCACTGGGGGTCTCCGGCCTTTGCACCGGAACGGTAGGTTCACCGGGCTCCGGTCGGGGACAGTGGGGGCCTCGTTACGCCATTCATGCAGGTCGGAACTTACCCGACAAGGAATTTCGCTACCTTAAGAGGGTTATAGTTACCCCCGCCGTTTACTGGCGCTTCGCCCGGTTGGACCCGGGTTTCACGTACCAGCACTGGGCAGGCGTCAGCCTTGGTACACACCCTTACGGGCTAGCCAAGACCTGTGTTTTTATTAAACAGTCGGGCCCCCCTGGTCACTGCGACCAGCAGCCCCGCATTTAAGCAAGGCCGCTGGCACCCCTTCTCCCGAAGTTACGGGGCCAATTTGCCGACTTCCCTCGACCGGATTACCCCGACACGCCTTAGGATACTCGCCTAGGGGCACCTGTGTCGGTTCTGGGTACGGTCACCCGGAATCCTTGCCAGCTCCCTTTTCACGGGCTCCAGGGCTCGGCCAAACCCTCCTAACGGAGGGCTCATCGCGCTTTCATCCGGTTCTCGCCATTACGGCACTCCCCGGACTTATACGCTTGACCACCCCGACGGGGGTGGTTGGCCTACCCCGAAGCGTCAGGAGCTGGCCTTGCGTTGCCGCACGTATCCGGGTGGCGCGGGAATATTAACCCGCTTCCCTTTCCCCCCAAGGGAATTACCCCGGGGGTTAGGACCGGCTAACCCACAGCTGACGACCGTTGCTGTGGAAACCTTGCCCCTTCGGCGGTGGGGATTCTCACCCCACTTTGCTGTTACTACTGCCGGGATCCTCGTTCCCACGAGGTCCACTCGACCTCACGGCCGAGCTTCTGCCCTCGTGGGACGCCCCCCTACCGGATCACCTTTCGGCGCCCCCGGGTCTCGGCGGCCGGTTTAGCCCCGTCCATTTTCGGGGCCCCTGACCTCGGCAGGTGAGCTGTTACGCACTCTTTAAAGGATGGCTGCTTCTAAGCCAACCTCCCTGCTGTCTTAGGCCAGGGACTCCCTTCGGCTTCACACTTAACCGGCACTTAGGGGCCTTAACCCGGGTCTCGGTTGTTCCCGTCTCGGACATACGGCTTACCCGTATGCCCTCACTCGGGGGCTACGGCGATGGCGGGTTCGGAGTTTGACAGGATGGCGAGGGCTCTCGCCCCCTAACCACCCTATCAGTGCTCTACCCCGCCATCTACCTAACCCCCGGCTAACCTGCGGGCTATTTCGGGGGGAACCAGCTAACGCCGGGCTCGATTGGCCTTTCACCCCTAGACCGGGGTCAGAGGAGTGCTTTGCACGGCAACACCCCTGCGGGCCTCCACCCCTCTGGTGAGGGGCTTCACCCTGCCCCGGCCTAGATCGCCCGGCTTCGGGTCGTACGGGTGTGACTCCGGGCCCTTAAAGACCCCGCCCCTCGCCCAAAAGGGCTGCGGGCTTGTCGGTTTCCCTACGCCTCCGGGGTTGAACCCCTTAGGCTCGCCACACCCGTACACTCCCCGGCCCGTTTTTCAAAACGGACGGCACGACCCTGGCGCCGCCTCTCGTACTACCTCCTCGCGGAGGGTTCCTTCGAGGCGGTTGCCTTTGGGGCCGTGCCTTACTGTCCCCGCCTGGTTTCAGGCTCTTTTCACCCCCCGCTAGGGGTGCTTTTCAGCTTTCCCTCACGGTACTAGTGCGCTATCGGTCTTGGGACGTATTTAGGGTTGGAAGACCGATGCCTCCCAGCTTCCCGCGCGATATCCAACGCACGGTACTCAGGGACTTCCCAAGACCTGGGTTGGTTACGCCTACGGGGCTTTCACCCTCTATGGCGGGCCGTTCCAGGCCACTTCGGCTTCCCAACCCAGGTCTTATAGTAGGAAGCCCTGCAACTCCACATCCCCCATACCTTGCGGTATGGGGTTCGGTTTGCCCTCTGCCGCTTTCGGTCGCCCCTACTCACGGCATCCCTGTTGGTTTCTTTTCCTGCGGGTACTAAGATGTTTCAATTCCCCGCGTTCCCGACCCCTGCCGGGGTCGCCCCAAATGGGGCAGGAAGTCCCATTCGGGGATCCCGGGTTCGACAGCTGTCTGCGCCTCGCCCGGGCTTATCGCAGCTTACCACGCCCTTCCTCGGCGTCCCAAGCCGAGCCATCCACCAGGCGGGATACCGGATACCCGGCGGAGTACCTGGATATCACCAGGCACGGGGGCTTATGCGTGACCCTCACTGATCAGGTCCTTCGTCCATAATCCCTACGGATTATGGACTGCACGTAAAAATTAGACGCAAGCCCGCGACCATTTGGTGCCCAGTAACGGCCACTTTTTTTCTCAGGAGGTGATCCAGCCGCAGGTTCCCCTACGGCTACCTTGTTACGACTTCGCCCCCCTCGCTGAGCCTAGGTTCGACCCCAGCCAGAGGCCAGGGCCTCACCTAGACCCAACTCGGGTGGCGTGACGGGCGGTGTGTGCAAGGAGCAGGGACGCATTCACCGCGCCATGATGAGGCGCGATTACTACGGATTCCAGCTTCACGTGGGCGAGTTACAGCCCACGATCCGAACTACGGCTGGGTTTAGGGGATTCGCTCCCCCTTTCGGGGTCGCGTCCCATTGTCCCAGCCATTGTAGCCCGCGTGTAGCCCAGGGGATTCGGGGCATGCGGACCTGTCGTTGCCCGCTCCTTCCTCTGGCTTAGCGCCAGCGGTCCCCCATGAGTGCCCCTCCCCCGGAGGGGAGGATGGCAACATGGGGCGCGGGTCTCGCTCGTTACCTGACTTAACAGGACGCCTCACGGTACGAGCTGACGACGGCCATGCACCACCTCTCGGCTCGTCTGGCAAGGTCGTCAACCTGGCCTTCATCCTGCCGTCGCCCCTGGTAAGATGCCCGGCGTTGAATCCAATTAAACCGCAGGCTCCACCCGTTGTAGTGCTCCCCCGCCAATTCCTTTAAGTTTCAGTCTTGCGACCGTACTCCCCAGGCGGCGGACTTAACGGCTTCCCTTCGGCACCGGGTAGGCACGAGGCCTACCCGACACCTAGTCCGCAGCGTTTACGGCCGGGACTACCCGGGTATCTAATCCGGTTCGCTCCCCCGGCTTTCGTCCCTCACCGTCGGACCCGTTCCAGGCGGGTGCCTTCGCCATAGGTGGTCCTCCGGGGATCAACACATTTCACCGCTACCCCCGGAGTACCCCCGCCCTCTCCCGGTCCCAAGCCCAGCAGTATCCCTGCCAGTCCTACGGTTAAGCCGTAGGATTTAAGCAGGGACTTACTGGGCCGGCTACGGACGCTTTAGGCCCAATAAAAGTGGCCACCACTCGGGCTGCCGGTATTACCGCGGCTGCTGGCACCGGACTTGCCCAGCCCTTATTCCCGGAGCTGTTTACACTCCGGAAAAGCCCACGCAGTGCGTGGGCACTTGGGGTCCCCCCGTCGCGCTTTCGCGCATTGCGGAGGTTTCGCGCCTGCTGCGCCCCGTAGGGCCTGGGGCCGTGTCTCAGTCCCCATCTCCGGGCTCCCCCTCTCAGGGCCCGTACCGATCGTAGGCTTGGTGGGCCGTTACCCCACCAACTACCTAATCGGCCGCAGCCCCATCCTCGGGCGCATATGCTTTCGGGGAAGGATCATTCCAGACCTCTTCCCCTATGGGGGATTATCCTCAGTTTCCCGAGGTTATCCCCCACCCGAGGGTAGGTTAGCCACGTGTTACTGAGCCGTCCGCCATGGGCACGAGGCCCATCGACTCGCATGGCTTAGTCGGACCCCAATAGCAGTGGCCTCCGGCGGGATCAACCGGAATTAAGTGGGAGACGGTCGCAAGAGAGGATAGTTTCCTCTTGTGGCCGTTACTGGGTTTCACCTTGGTCGCGGGCTTGCATCCAACCTGAGCCTCTCGGTCAGGTTGTCACGTCAGTTCATTTCAACTGCACACTATGATGATATTCTGGTGAGTGTATTGTTTTTAGGTTTAGAACAATATGATCCAAAAAAATAAAATAAGGGCCGGGACCGGGAATTGAACCCGGGTCAGGGGATCCACAGTCCCCCAGGATGGCCACTACCCCACCCCGGCCACAATAGTGCAGGGGCAGGGATTTGAACCCTGGAACCGCTACCGGACAGGATTCTAAGTCCTGCGTCTTTGGCCAGGCTCGACAACCCCTGCACTTATTAAATTAAAGTGCTCCGGCCGGGATTTGAACCCGGGTCGCGGGCTCGAAAGGCCCGCATGATTGGCCGGACTACACCACCGGAGCATTAGCGTTATTATAAATATTAGCGATAAATAATAACGCTGCTAATAAAAAATATTTAATGATGGGCCCGAAGGGATTTGAACCCTTGGCCACTCGGTTATGAGCCGAGCGCTCTGACCAGGCTGAGCTACGGGCCCACAAAATAATTCTAAAACATTAATGCTTAAATTAACCTCATTTAAATAAACAAAAAAAATTAAAATGGCGCCCCCAGCAGGACTCGAACCTGCGACCTACGGATTAACAGTCCGTCGCTCTACCTACTGAGCTATGGGGGCTCATCAGCACAATAACAATTATCTTTCTACTATATAAACTTTTCGGCGAAAAGTATATATACCAGGAATACAATGTTTGATAATGCAAATTATTGAGCCGCGGTAGTTCAGCCCGGGAGAACGCTGGACTGAAGATCCAGTTGTCGGGTGTTCAAATCACCCCCGCGGCACCATTATTTTTTATTTTGGACATTTCTATTCATATACTTAAATATATAAAACTAAAATATATAAAACTAATTAATTTAAGTTTTGTAATCAAGAACCCTCATCTTATTATTTTTTAGTTTTAATTTTAATAGTGTTAAATCACATTATCAGTTCTTAATTTTTTGTAAGAATGCGAGATCTTATTCTATTAGATAAAAAATTTTTGAAAAGTCATTATAAATCCATTCTTTTCTGCTTTTTGAGGAGGTATCTATCAATTGGCTCATTAATGTTTAAAATCTTTGCACACATTTCCAATTTATCATCGGTTATCTCAACAGTTTCATGAGATTTTTTTAATATATAAGGATAGCCATTTACAGAGATCTCCTTTAAACTTGATAACACTTGCTCATCTATTGGTTTTAATGAAGAAATCCCAAGAATACCTTTGTTATTTTCTAACCTAACAAATTGCAGGTAGAGGTTATCTAAAGCATGTTCAAATCTATTTATATACTCTATATTGTGCACTATCCCTCTTATATAATTATACTCTCTTTTGAGTTCATCTTTTTTGTTTTTATTATCCTCATTATCTATTTTTTCTTTTAATTTTTCCATTTCTTCTTTTAGCATTTTGAGACTTATTGGTGTTGAATATCCACTGTTTTTTGTGTTTTTTGAAAATACTGCAATGTCTGGCATCAACGCATTTTTGAAATAGATATTCATCTTTGAAGTTTTTGAGATGCCTATTAATTTATCCTTATGCTTTTTTAATAATTTTAGAAGAGTTATTATGTATTCAACCTGTTCTACTACAATTTTTTCATTTTTGTCCTCTATTTCAATGTTATTTGATGCTATACAAATATTTCCACTTTTAATTTCTTCTTCAATTGAATTTTTTATCTCTTTGCTATATTCTTCGTATATTTCCTCAACATCAACATATTTTGAACCATAGGTATGTGTTTGGATTAAAAGGGAATATAGCGAGCCATCAACTAAATAATAATCAACATTTTTATTTTCCAAAGTCCATAATGCAGTTTTTAGTTCCATTGTTAGCATATACAACCTTAACCTGTCCCTCACAGAAACGTAGGGTTGGATAATGTCAATATCATAACTGGATTTTGCTTTCTCTATCTTTTCACCAACTTTATGTAAGTAGGAGATACTCCCAACCATATACAATGAGTAGGAAATATAGTCTATGTTGTTAAAGCTCCCATCTCCTCCACCAAAAATTAAATCCTCTGGATTATCAAAATCACACTCAACCCAATAATCATTAACATTTAAATTTTTGTTTCCTAATTCTTCAATTTTTTTCTTTATAATCTCTTTCTTTTTTAGAATTATGGATAAATCCATACTACCACCAAAAATAAAATTGAAAACAAAATAGACAGTAAGGATATAAAAACAAAAAACTAAAAAATAATTTAGATAGTCAAAAAGAATTTAAAGAATTTTATTGAATAATTCCATATCCAATTAATCTCCATCTTGAACCAATTCTTCTGCTCAATGCTACTCTATCCCCTTTATCTGCACAGATTGGGAGTTTTAATTTTATATCTGCAATATCTCCCCTTGCGGATGTAATAACCCCAACAGTTGTTGCTGTTCCAACGTTAATCATTAAAACTTCATTAGTTCTTAATGGCTCTATGACAAGTTCTTCTTTTGAACCTACAACTCTATCCAACAAGTGCACTTTTATGGTTATCCTATCATGCACTGGTGGTAAAGTTCCTGGCTCACCTAAAACGCTACCGCTTAAATAATCTGATTTTGTTAATGATGGGTCTAACTCAGTTCCAACTCCAACCAATCCTCCTGGATATGCTTTTTTAACACTTTTACCTCCTGCTACAAGTGATACAATTTTTGTTCTTAATGGTTTCCAGTAGGTTTTATTACCTTCTGTAACTTGTATTCCTGGCCTAATCTCAATTTCTTTTCCAACTTCCAAGACACCCTGAATAATACTTCCTCCTAAAACTCCACCTTTCAGGTCTTTTATTTCAGTTCCTGGCTTGTTGACATCAAAACTTCTTGCAACATACATTCTTGGTGGTAAGTCAGGGTTTCTCTCTGGTGTTGGAATGAAGTCCTGAATTGCCTTTAAAAGCACGTCAAGGTTTGCCTCGTGGTGTGCTGAGATTGGGATTATTGGAGCGTTTTCTGCAACAGTTCCCTTTACAAACTCCTTAATTTGTCTGTAGTTTTCTTTTGCCTGCTCTTCATCAACTAAATCAATTTTATTTTGCACTATAATGATGTTTTTAACTCCCAAAATATCCAATGCCATTAAATGCTCTTTTGTTTGAGGTTGTGGACATGGTTCATTTGCAGCAATAACCAAAATAGCTCCATCCATTAAGGATGCTCCAGAGAGCATAGTAGCCATTAATGTTTCGTGTCCTGGGGAGTCAACAAAAGACACTCTCCTTAAAAACTTTGTTTTAGAACCACATTTAGGACAAACTTCTTTTGTTGTATAGCATTCTGGTTCTGGACATTTTGGACATTTTCTTATTTCACAATCTGCATACCCTAACCTAATGGAAATTCCCCTCTTCAACTCTTCACTATGTGTATCAGTCCAAACTCCTGTTAACGCCTTTGTTAATGAAGTTTTTCCATGGTCAACGTGCCCCACCATTCCAATATTAACTTCTGATTGTTTTCTTGTAGCCATGATATCCCCTCTTTGTAATCTTTAATATTATCCTTAATTAGTTATCAAAATTAACATTAAACTAACTTCTTTCATATAAAAATAATGGCATTAATGATTTTTATAGTTCACGTAAAAACCAAAAGTTAGAAACAAAATCCTTAAAAGCCAAAAACAAAACAGGCCTAAAAAATTAAAATTTGTAAAAAAAAGATTAAAAATTAATTTACTCCTCTCCTCCACCCAAACCTAATAATTCAGCAACAGGTTTGTCTCCATACTCAACAATTTTTGTGTTTACTTGGACAATGTCACTTGATATTGTGTTTCCTCTAACAGTTTTTCTTCTTCTTTCACCTTTTTCTTTTGGCCTGAATCCTGGACCTTTGCTTAATAAGATTCTTACTCTCCCACTACCATGGACGTCTGGTCTCATTGGGAATCCACAGTAGTCAGAACCACCGGTGATTTGTAATTTGTATCCTTCCAATCCAACAATTTTTCCATCTATAACATCACCAATCTTTTTTCCAATTAATGCATCTGTTTCAACTTCTACTTGGTAACATTTTCCTTCTTTTGGGTCAGCAACTACAACTTTAAACTTTGGCATATCCAAACCTCCTATTTTTGTTGGCAATATTTGTCACTTCTGTTAAATTTAATTTTAATATCAAAAAATAGTTGTTCTTATTTTCAACGTTCGCTCCCTTAGCCTCCCCAATTTCATCACAGGGTTTGTGGGCGGGAGTTCCCACAAAATGCTCCATTGGGTCATCGACTTTTAACCCCAACCCCACATTGGGGGTTAGGATAATAGCAGGAATTGCAAAAATCCATAGTAGCTCATTATTTTTATATTTTTTCATTAAACTGTCAATTAAAAATTTAAAAGATTTAAATATATAAATTTAGGTAGACAAAAAAATAAAAAACGAAAAAGGAAAGGAGATTGATTTAGTAGACCAAGTAGTTGTCCAACTCCCAGTTTGTAATTGAGGTTCTGAAGCTGTCCCACTCTGCTCTCTTGATTTCCATGAAGTTTTCGTAGATGTGTTTACCTAATGCTTTTTGCAATACTTCGTCGCATTCTAATTCATCTAATGCTTCTTTCAAGTTGGATGGAACTGATTCAATTCCAAGTTGTTTCTTCTCTTCTTCGCTCATCTTGAAGATGTTCTTCTCAACTGGTTCTGGAGCTTCCATCTTCTTCTTAATTCCATCTAATCCTGCAGCGAGCATTACTGTGAATGCTAAGTATGGGTTGCATGTTGGATCTGGAGCTCTGAACTCAATTCTTGTACCTTTTCCTCTTGCTGCAGGAACTCTAATGATAGCACTTCTATTTTTGTTTGCCCATGCGATGTTTACAGGAGCTTCGTAACCTGGAACTAATCTCTTGTATGAGTTAACTGTTGGGTTTGTAATTGCAACGATTGCCTTAGCGTGGTTCAATATACCTGCAATGTATTGCATACAGGTTTCACTTAATTGGTATTTTGCATCTGGGTCGTAGAATGATGGCTCTCCGTTAAACCAGACACTTTGGTGGCAGTGCATACCATTTCCGTTCATTCCAAAGAATGGTTTTGGCATGAATGTTGCTTTTAAACCGTGCTTTTGAGCGATTGCTTTGATTGTTGTTTTGAATGTTACAACACTGTCAGCTGTTTTTAATGCGTTGTCGAATTTGAAGTCAACTTCATGCTGACCTGGAGCGACTTCGTGGTGGGATGCCTCAACGTGGAATCCTAAGTTCTCCAATGCAAGAACAATATCTCTTCTAATGTCTGGAGCTTGGTCTAATGGCTCAACATCGAAGTATCCACCATCGTCAGCAGGAATCCATTTGTGTGGGTTGTGTGGGTCTCTCTTTAACAAGAAGAACTCTGGTTCTGGACCAACGAAGAACTCTCCGTTCATTTCTTCTTTTAATTCGTTTAATATTTTCTTTAAGCAGCTTCTTGGGTCTCCTTCGAATGGTTTTCCTTCTGTTCTGTAAACATCACAAATAACTCTTGCTACACTCTTTTCATTTGGTCTCCATGGGAGGACTGAGAATGTTGAAACATCAGGTTTTAAAATCATATCTGATTCTTGAATTCCTACGAATCCCGCAATTGATGAACCGTCAAAGTAAACTCCATTTTCTAAGATGTCTCTTAATTCATCTAATCCTTTTTCTCCTTCTTTTATTGGGTATGCAACATTCTTTGGAAATCCTAAGATGTCAACGAACTGCAACCTTAAGAACTTAACTTTGTTTTCCTTTACAAATTGTATTACTTTTTCTATGTCGCTCATTTTTTGACCCCCTTGCTATGGTCGGAAAACTATTTCCAACATATCGGAAATTTATTTCCTAAACTATCTATATATACTTTACGGATTGATTTCAACAATTCAACAACACTAAATTTAAATGCCATATGAGATATAGTCGTTTGTGTTATAAATGATGAAAACTTCAGTTTCATTTATAGTTGTTTGCCTTACTAATGAACGAAATCTCCATTAAATTATAAGGGATAATTAACCTTTATTTGGAATTTTTATGGTTGATTTATCATCCTTTTAAAAAATAAATGGCAAAACAAAGTTTTGCCGTATAATTTGGTTGTATCTAAATCCGTGCAAGAAATTGGCAAACAACTATACTCAAACCTTCGGCCCAATAAGTACAACCCCAATAAAATTAAAAACAACATAAATATGTTTATTTTGGAATTTTATGCTTAATTTATTGTTATTGTTCTTTAAAAAAATTTATTGTAGTTAAATAAATGTAGAAAATTCCACAAAATGATTATAGATCCAAGGGCTACAAAAAAGCATAGAAAGTGCGTGAAACTATGAAAGTTGCTTCTTTATATTCGGGAGGAAAAGATTCAACTTATGCTCTTTGGTGGGCATTACACCAAGGTTGGGAAGTTAAGTATTTGGTAAATGTTATTTCAAAAAATAAAGAGAGTTACATGTTCCACATTCCAAATGTTGAACTCACAGATCTTATTTCCGAAAGTGTTGGTATTCCTTTAGTGAGAGTTTATACAAAAGGGGAAAAAGAGAAAGAGGTATTAGATCTAAAAAAGGCATTAGAAAAATTGGATATAGATGGGATTGTGTGTGGAGCGTTGGCAAGTGAATACCAAAAAACAAGAATTGACCATATATGTGAAGAAATTGGAATAAAATCTTTTGCTCCTTTATGGCACAAAGACCAGGAGTTAATTTTAAGGGATGTTGCAAAGTTCTTTGATGTTAGAATTGTAGGGGTCTCTGCCTATGGGTTAGGGAAGGAGTGGCTTGGTAAGAGGATTACGGAAGAGAATATTGATAAATTATTAAAAATTTGCGAAAGATATCAAATAAATAAGGCATTTGAAGGCGGGGAAGCGGAGACGTTTGTATTTGATGCACCATTTTTTAAAAAGAAGATTGAAGTAGTTGATTATGAGATTATATGGGATGGTGTAAGTGGGGTTTATATTGTTAAGGATGCTAAATTAGTGGATAAATAATAATATAATAAAATCATAAAGCAAAAAACAAAAAAGAAACATAAAAGGTGGAATTTTGAAGGTAATTATTGGGACGAGAGGAAGTAAGTTAGCATTAGCTCAAACATACCAAGTTGCCGATTTACTAAAAAGTGAAGGGGTAGAAACTGAGATTAAAATAATAAAAACTGTTGGAGATAAGGTTCAAAATAAGACACTTTCTGAATTGGGAATAGGAGTTTTTACAAAGGAACTTGATTTGGCAATGTTAAATAACGAAATAGATATAGCAGTTCATAGTTTAAAAGACGTCCCAACTGTATGGAATGAGAATTTAATAATTGCCGCAACGCCTAAGAGGGAAAGCTATCATGATTTGATTATTTGGAATAAAGACAATGAAAAGGTTGAGGAATTTTTGAATGGAAAATGCAAGGCTGTAGTTGGAACATCAAGCATAAGAAGGAAAGAATTTTTAAAGATAATGTATCCAAACATTGAGATAAAACTTTTGAGGGGGAATGTCGATACTCGTTTGAATAAGTTAAGAAATAAGGAATATGATGCCATTATCTTAGCAGAGGCAGGGATAAATAGGCTTAAAATAAATTTAAATGAGGAATTTAACTTTAAGAGATTGGACATATTGCCATCTCCTGCCCAAGGAGCCATAGGCATAGCTGCAAGGAAGGATGATGGGGAAATTATAGATATCCTAAAAAAGATAAACGATAAAAAAACTTTCTTAGAAGTTACTGCAGAGAGGTTTGCTTTAAGAGAGTATGGTGGAGGTTGTCAAGCTCCATTTGGGGCTCTTGCAAAATACGATGAAAAATTAGGAAAGTTAGAACTTGAATGTGCCATTGTAGAGAATGGAAAAATTAAAAGAGAAAGAAGAGAAATTTGTTGTGGTGTTGATGACATAGAATGTGCAAAAAAACTTGGTATGGAAGTTGGGAGGTTATTGAAACAATAACCGACAATTTTTATTTTTTTCGACATTGTTAATTTATTAATCTAAATATATCAATACAAGTTCCTAAAATAAAATGCTTGAAAGATCCAAACGAAACTTTTGGAAAAAGTTTCATCAAAAATTCATATAACAATCTACCTGTCCAAAAATAAAATGGTGGGCTCGGGGAGATTCGAACTCCCGACCACCGCCGTGTCAGGGCGGCATCATAGCCAGCTAGACCACGAGCCCACAACAATTAATTGCAAATTAAAAATTGACAAAGTAGTATATAAAGTTTTCGGTTTTATAGAGGTTGTCGAAAAATTATTTCATCAATGAATTTAAATATTACTCTCTAATACTAATAACTCTCATTAGTGTTAAAATATTATGAACGATTGCTACTGCTAAAGTAGCTCTACATCTACTTTCAGGTAGTTTTTCATTTAGAGTTAATCTAAATTTAGTTTTTAGCCCTCCAAATATCGCTTCTATTACCCCTCTAATTTTATACAGTTTCTTATCAAACAATTTTTTAACTTTCTTTCTGATTTTAGAAATACCGTAATCCCATTTAAACTCTTTTGTTTTAACTATTGGAATGAGGTCTATGGATAACAACTCTCTAAGTAAATCTTCATCATCGTAACCACCATCCAACAATATTATCGCACCTTTCACAAAATCTAAAGATTTTATCATTTTTAGTAAGTTTTTACTGTCTGAACTATATCCATTATCCCATTTTACCATAACAATCGAAATTAATCCATAATCTTTATAATAGCAAGCTAATACGTGCATTTTGTCAAAAACCCGATACTTTACCTTTTTTATTTCATTATTCACAACTCTGATTCTTTCACAATACACTCTTAATAAATGGACTCCAGTGGAATCAGCTATGTAAATTATAACCGATGATTTTAACGAATTAGCAATAATTAAGTGTAATCCAACGATTATTTTAGTTAAATCGCTTATTTTAATCCTCTGAAAAGCTTTTCCGTATGTGGAGCTATCTATATGCTTTTTATGTAAATAATCGGAAAGAGTTTCTAAATCTCTTAAACTAATTCTAAAAATGTGTTTTATTATTAGAGTAGCTATATATTCATTGTAACTTATAGCTAAAGGCCTTCCTACTTTGCGTTTTTCTTTATATGGAAGTAAAATATTTATAATAAATGAAACAAAATCATAAGTGTACTTAATATTGAATATCTTAAACCTCTTATCGTAGGCTTTCCAGTATCCTTTTCTTTTGGTTTTTCTGCCGCTCATAATTATTATTACTATTATTTATAGTATTCGTATTTTTCGACAACCTCGGTTTTATAGATCAGCAAATGCAAATGTTAAAATTTAAAAAATTATTTGGGGCATAGTCGTTTATAGTCGTTCTACAATTAGATGACAGTTAACATAACTCTAATTTAAATTGGAGTTTTGTTAAATTACCTAAAATTTAAAATTTGAGATTATGGACAGTGCCGTAATTTGTAGAACGACTACAATGGAATTTTATTACTCATCTAACCATAACAATTAATCATGGCTAAATTTTCAAATAAAACATGTTTATGCCTTAATTTCATTAAGTTAACCATTTATAACACAAACTGCTATTTAATGCTTATTCCCCTCCATATTTATCTTTTTCTTTGTTATTATTGGTTATAATACGGGATATATATGCATTTAACCCCCCAACGATTGCTGCAACTTTCTTATTGTCTTGGAATACTTTCTCAATGAATAATTTATCCATATCTTTTGCTTCTATTGCATATTTAAGCATCTCATCTTTTAAGACATCCCAGTGCTCCTCAACGTAGTGAGTTGAGAGATTTCCTTTTATAAAGTCCTCTTCTTCCATCACAGCTCTATGGAATGGAATGTTTGTAGTAACTCCAATAATTATATATTCAGATAATGCCCTCCTCATCCTTGCAATAGCCTCATTTCTATCTCTTCCATACGCTACAAGTTTTGCTATTAACGAATCATAGTATGGGGGTATCTCAGCTCCTGCATAAACTCCACTATCTAACCTAATTCCAGGCCCTCCTGGGGATCTGTAAGCCCTAATCTTTCCTGGACATGGAACGAAGTCATTTATAGCATCCTCTGCATTTATCCTACACTCTATCGCATGCCCTCTAAATACAACATCTTCCTGTTTAATTGATAGTTCCTCCCCCGCAGCAATCTTTATCTGCTCTTTTACAATATCTATTCCAGTTATCATTTCTGTTATTGGATGCTCTACCTGAATTCTTGTATTCATCTCTAAGAAGTAAAATTCTCCATCACTGTATAAGAACTCAACAGTTCCAGCACTGTAATAATTTATTGCTTTTCCTGCCTTTATTGCCGCTTTCCCCATCCTTTCTCTTAACTCTTCTGTCATTATTGGTGATGGAGCCTCCTCTATCAACTTTTGGTGTCTCCTTTGGATTGAACATTCCCTATCTCCCAAGTGAATCATATTTCCATACTTATCTCCAAGAATTTGAATCTCAATGTGTCTTGGCTTTTCCAAATACTTCTCAATAAATATTGTAGCATCACCAAATGCACTTTTTGCTATTGATTTCGTAGATTCTATTTTTTCAATTAACTCTTCTCTGTTATAAGCAACACTCATCCCCATTCCGCCTCCACCAGCGGAGGCCTTAATTATTACTGGATATCCTATTTCCTCTGCAACTTCTACTGCATCCTCCTCAGTTTCTATTGGCTCCTCTCTTCCTGGGAGCACTGGAACTCCCGCTTTTTTCATTATTTTCTTTGCATTTATTTTACTTCCCATTGCCTCTATTGCCTCTGGGGAAGGCCCTATAAACTCAAAACCTCTCTTTATACATTCTCTTGCAAAGTTTGCATTTTCAGACAAAAATCCGTAACCCGGATGGATAGCATCAACACCTGCCTTTTCAGCAACATTTAATATTGCATTTATGTTTAAATAACTCTTCAATGCTGGTGGAGGGCCAATACAGTAGCATTCGTCAGCAAGGGAAGTATAGAGAGCATGCTCATCCGCCTCAGAATAAATAGCAACAGTTTTTATGCCCAACTCTTTGCAAGCCCTTATAATTCTTACGGCAATTTCTCCCCTGTTGGCTATCAATACTTTTTCGAACATGTATCTCACCAAAAGAAATTTAATTTTATTTTTTGAAATAAAAAGAGCATATCTAAAATAAATTGTGGTAAAAAATTGTAGGATTTAATATTTAGTTTATTTTATTTAATTATCATTATTACGTCTCCAACATTCACTGATTGTCCTTCATGAACCAATATCTTCTCAACTTTACCATCTACTGGACTTTCAATTGGGTTCTCCATTTTCATAGCCTCTAATATAGCAATTACATCTCCTTTTTTAACTGTGTCTCCTTCTTTAACTTTTATCTTTGTAATCATTCCTCTAAATGGAGATAAAACTGCCCCTTCAGTTTCAGCAGTTATTGTTTCCTTCTTTTCTTTTTCTTTTAATTCAGACCCCCAAACTGGTTCAATTTTAACATTGAATATCTCTCCATTAACTTCAACAACGTACTCTGTTGGAACTTCCATGAATTTGGAGACTTCTTTTTCTTTTGGTATTGGCTCTGCTTTCAATTCTCCTCTCAAGAATTTCACAGCAATTTGTGGGTATAACGCGTAAGTTAAAATATCTTCTTCCTTCTTTACAATACCTTTTTCTAATGCCTCTTTCTTTCTCTTCTCGTATTCTGGCTCTAGTAAATCCGCAGGTCTGCATGTTATTGGCTTCTCCCCTTCTTCTAAAACCCTCTTCATCAATTCTTTGCTTATTGGAGCTGGTGGTTTTCCATAGAACCCCTTGACATAGTTTACAACTTCATTTGTAACGATTTTATACCTTTCTTCAGTTAAAACGTTCATAACTGCCTGAGTTCCAACAATTTGAGATGTTGGAGTTACAAGTGGTGGATAACCAAGATCTTTCCTAACTTTTGGAATTTCCTCTAAAACTTCTTCAAACTTATCTAATGCATTCTGTTCTTTTAATTGGGAGACGAGGTTTGACAACATTCCACCAGGAACTTGGTAAAGCAAGATTCTTGCATCTACTCTCTCTGAGATTGGGTTTATTAAACACTTGTATTTTTCCCTAACTTTCTCGAAGTATTTCCTAATTTCCTCCAACAACTTCAAATCCAATCCAGTGTCGTATTTAGTTCCTTTTAATGCAGCAACAATACTTTCTGTTGGTGGTTGGGAAGTTCCCATTGCAAATGGGGACATTGCACAATCTACTACATCAACTCCTGCCTCAATAGCAGCAAAGTATGTCATTGGGGCTATTCCACTTGTGCAGTGGCTGTGCAATTGAATAGGAACTGAAACTTCCTCTTTTAATCTTGTAATTAATTCTTTTGCTTCAAATGGTCTTAAAAGCCCAGCCATGTCCTTTATACATATAGAATCACATCCAAGTTCTTCCAACTTTTTTGCAAGTTCTACATATTGATCTATTGTATGAACTGGGCTTATGGTGTAACAAATAGCCCCTTGGACGTGAGCATCACATTTCTTTGCAGCTTTTATTGCAGTTTCCATGTTTCTTATGTCATTTAACGCATCAAATATCCTAAAAATATCAATCCCATTCTCTGCTGATTTTTGGACAAACTTCTCTACAATGTCATCTGGATAGTGTCTGTATCCAACTAAGTTCTGTCCTCTTAAAAGCATCTGCAAAGGAGTGTTTTGAATCCTCTTTTTTAATGCCCTCAATCTTTCCCAAGGATCCTCATTTAAGTATCTAATACATGCATCAAATGTTGCACCACCCCAAGCCTCAATAGAATGGAATCCAACTTCATCCATCTTCTCGGCAATAGGAAGCATATCCTCTGTTCTCATTCTTGTAGCCATTAACGATTGATGTGCATCCCTAAAAGTAGTATCAGTTATCTTTACCATCCTATCCCTCACAAATATTGTCTGAAAAATAGGGAGTAAAAATCGTAATAGTTAGTAAATGAATGATTATCATCCAAAAATTGCATTAGATAATAGTTAAAATATGTGCGAATTTTATGTATAGTGATAAGCTCTAACCTAAAATATAAAGGTAGGTTGTCATATTTATATTTTATCTATGAATTTAACTATCTCGACATTAAAACTTTATTTTTTTAATTTTTATTTTTTTAATTTTTTGGATAATATTTACAAAATTTTGCATAATTCAATATTATAGGTTGTATTTTGCTCCTTGTCTGCTGTTTCTTCTTTCTAACTCCTTATTTACTTCATTTAATATCCTCAATCTACTCAAAGACCATTCAGGTGACACTTTTATATCTTCTGGAACCTTATCTTTCGAAATTCTTTGAATTAAAACATAAGGGGAAAGATGTTCCAAAAAGTCACAAACTAAGTTGATGTATTGTTTCTCATCAAGAGCCCTATATTCCCCTCTCCAATACATCTCCTCTAATTTTGTGTTTTTTACAACAACAAGAGGGTAAATTTTTAATGCATCCACTTCAAGAATAGACAAAATCCTTGCTGTTTCCATCATTTCGCTCCATGTTTCATTTGGGAGACCTAAGATTACATGACCACAGACCAAAATATTCCTTTTTTTACATTCTTTTATTGCCCTTATTGTATCTGAGACATTATGTTTTCTATTTAAAAGCTCAAGTGTTTTTTGGTGCATGGTTTGAATACCTAAATCAATCCAAATTTCATAACCTTCCTTAACATACTCCTCCAAAATATCCAATTTTTCCTTTTCTAAGCAATCTGGCCTTGTTCCAATAGATAATCCAATAACATCATCATAAGATAATGCAAGATCCCAAAGTTCTTTTAGTGTTTCTAAATCAGCATATGTGTTAGTTCCTGGGTAAAAGTAGATGTAAAATTTTTCTATGCCTTTACTTTTTTGTTTTTTCATTTGCATTTCAATCTGCTCTTTTAGTGGATATTTTATGTTACAATATTTAACAGCAATAGGTCTACCCATTTTTGGGCAAAATATGCATCCACTATCATCATTGTTTTTATTTGGACAACTGAACCCCGCATCAACAGGAATTTTGAAAGTTTTGTAGGGTTTTGACTTTTTTGTGTATATACCATATTGGGCAACCCTATAACCCTCCCTATACATCTCATCAATGATACTTTTGTCAATCATTAAACCACCATTGCAATGATAAATAAATTCAAACTTTCTAAATTTCCAAATGTGTTATTTAATTTTTTTAATCCATATTATTACTTTTTCTAAATTTATAAATTTAAATATATATTGATTTTTTTGAAAAATTTTTTATTTGGTAGGCAAAAATAGAATAAAATCATAGTTATCTATAGGATTCATAATTTTATTCCTAACTAAATTTTTCTAAGATAGTAATTAAATTTTAAAATTCTAACGCAAATAACTATAAAAATCATTTAGGTGGTAATTGTGGAACTTCATATGGATGAAAAAAGATTATTAAAGGTTTTTCAAGAAACCCGAAAGGAAATTATGGATGTTGATGAACTCTCCAAACATATAGAAAAAGAAAAAATTATGAGAACCGCCTTATGGCTTTCTGGGAAGGAACTCGTAGATATTATTGAAAATAAAGAATCTATTGCCATATTAACTGAAGAAGGGAAGAAAGTATTAGAAAAAGGTCTACCAGAGAGAAGAATAGCAAAATATTTAAAAGAGAACGATTTAACGTCAATACCAATAAAAGACCTTAAAAATATTTTAGATAAAGATGAAATAAATGCAGCATTAGGTAATTTAAAGAAAAAAGGTATTGCAAAAATAGAAAAAGGAAATATTATTTTTGAGAGCTTAGATTATGAGGACGAAGAAGAAATCTTACTGGCAAAATTAAAGGAAAATCCACACTTAAGCTTATATAATGAAAAAGAAAGAAAAATTATTGAAAACCTAAAAAAGAGAGGATTTATCAAAATTGATGAAAAAGTCGAGAGAAAAATAAAACTTACCGAAAAAGGTAAAGAATACATAAAGAACCCAATCGAAATAAAAGAGGAAATTACCCAATTAACAAGAGAAGATATTATTGGTGGAAGATGGAGAGAGGCGTATATAAGACCTTATGATGTCAAAATTCCTGTTGAAGAGGTTTATCCTGCAAAGATGCATCCATTGACGAGAATTATAAGAGAAGTTAAGGAAGTTTTAATCAGTATGGGATTCAAGGAAATAAAAAGCCCTATTGTAGAGACCGAATTTTGGAACTTTGATGTTCTCTTTGAGCCACAAGACCACCCTGCAAGGGAAATGCAAGACACATTCTTCTTAAAATACCCAACTGAGGGGGATGTCCCAGAAGATTTATTAAAGAAGGTTAAAAGTATCCATGAAGATGGAACTATTGATGGTGTAAAGGTTTCAGAGGGTTGGAAATATAAATTCGATGAAAATGTTTCAAGAAGAACAGTTTTAAGGACACACACAACGGCATCATCAATAAGATACCTTGCATCACTCTCAGAGGAGGAGAAAGAAAAACCTCACAAGGTATTTTGCATAGATAGGGTATTTAGAAATGAAGCAATTGATTATAAGCATTTGCCAGAGTTCTATCAATGTGAAGGAATAATAATGGATGATAACGTTACATTTGATAACCTTGTGGGTATTTTAAAGGAATTTTTAAACAGATTGGGCTTTGAAAAAGTTAGATTCAGACCTGCATATTTCCCATTCACTGAACCATCACTTGAGGCAGAGGTTTATTTGGAAGGCAAAGGATGGCTTGAATTGCTTGGGGCTGGAATGTTTAGGCCAGAGGTTTTAGAGCCATTGGGGATTAAAAAGCCAGTTTTAGCTTGGGGTATTGGATTCAGTAGATTAGCAATGCTTAAATTGGGGCTTAATGATATTAGAGACTTGCATAAAAATGATTTAGATTGGTTGAAAAGGGTATAATGGATTTTAGTTTAGTTTTATTATTATTTATATTTTAATTTCATTTATATTTTAATTTCACAACTTAATTTCGTGGTATTATGGAGAACCTCATAAAAAAGGCATATACCCAATCCATAAAGAATAAGCGGAGAGGGGATGAGGAGGAAGAGGTTGAGGCAATAAAAAGAATCATACTAAATGCGAAAAAAATAATAATCGCAACAAACAATCAAAAAAAATTTAAAGTAATAAGTGATATTCTCTCACGTGTCGTAAATGCAAAAATTGAGATGCTCAACATAAATACAAATTGTGCCGATTTAACAAGAATGCCTGCTGTAAGTAAAGGATTGATAGCAGTTGATACAGAAGAAGCGGATGTGGTTATTGCAAGGGGTAGGTTGGGGGTTCCAGGTTCTGGTTCAATGCTTGTTATAATGGATGGCAAAGGGAGGATTTTATCTGCCTCTTTATCACCATCATCAGTAGTGCATAAAGAGGATATTGAAACAAGAATAAAAAAAGAGATAATAGACGCATTAAAAAGGGTGGGGATTGAGTTAAAAACGGATGATTTGAGGAAGGACTGAGGGGTGGAAGTAATGAAATACGGCATAACTGAAAGAGTAAAGACAATAGATACAAAAATAAAAATTAACGATATAATAAAGCACATTGTTGAGAAAAAAGCAAAAGCCATAAAATATTTTTTAGAAGGGGAGGAATTCAGACAAACCGTTATTTTTGGAGCATACTTATGCGGTGGTTATATAGCCCACTCAATTACAGATTACTCTGAAGAGGTTATTTTAGTTGATATCCAACAGCATTTAAAAGAATTTGTTTTTAACAAAAATGTAAAATTTATGGAAATGAACCAATTTAAATTAAAAATGAGGACTGGAGAAGTGAACCCAGATTTAGTTATTGACATAACTGGTATTGGAGGAATATCTCCCGACTTCTTACAAAAATTCAATCCAAAATGTTTAATTGTTGAAGATCCAAAAGGTTGCTATGATGAATATATTTACAAAGCAGATAACACCATGGAAAGGGCAACAGTTGGAGAAAAAATAGGTATCCTAAAAACTTATAGAAAATCAAGGATATCAAAAACATCTGGAACCATGACATTAACAATAGATACCGTTATGGATTCTGCAAGAGAAGTGCTTGATTTAGATGGGGTATTGTATGTAATTCCTAATTTGAGATATTATGAAGGTATAATATTCCATGAAAAGAACATACACAAATTTTTAGATGAAGTGCATATGCCTGCTTTAACAATAAGTGCGTTAGAGGACGTTGAAGAGGAAGCAAATAAAATATTAGAAAACAATTTAAGTAGAATAAAATCTTTTGTTGAGAAAAAATAACTACTATAATTATAGTCGTGTGCGTTAGAAATTGGAAATATGCTACTGACAAAGTCATAAAGATTTATGGCTTATTTCAAATTTTAAGGATGGATAAATGTTATTTAGAAATTCATTAATGTATAAATAAGTTTAAAAATCCACTGCAACCTTCGGTTGCAGGGAAGTTGAATAATCATAGATTATTCAACTATTCCGCACACAACTATATGGACATTATGAATGAGTATTACAAATTACAAATGTAGTTCATAAGTTTATTATTTTTTATTATTTTTATTTATTTTTCATTATTTTCAAAAATGAAAAAATAGAAAAAATATTTAAATGTTCAACTCAATATAATATTCATAGCAACATACACCAACACCTACACAAATATATCTTATTAAGGTAGGAATATTATTATGGAGAGGGACACGATGAAAATCCTGCAAAAAGAAAAAATTGAACAAAAAGAAAGAATTAACATCAATTTTGATGATTTAGATGATGTTGATAGGCCGACGTTAGGTAGGAGTGTTGATGCGGTGTTGTTTAGAGTGCTTAAGTTTTCAATGCTTAATTATTTGGGATTTAGTAAAAACTCCAAAATATACTCTGCTGGAAAGTCTTTTGGAAAATATCTTGGAGTTAAATCAATAGAAGAAATGAAAGAATTCTTCAAAGCATTCGGTATTGGAATTTTAGAGGTTGTTGATGAAAATCCACTAAAAATAAGGATTTACGAGTGTATCGACTGCTCTGGACTGCCAAACACCGGAAGACCTATCTGTTTTTTTGAAGCAGGGATTATTGCAGGCATGTTAGAGAATATACTAAATGAAAGTGTGCATGTTAATGAAGTGAAATGTCATGCAACAGGGCATGATTATTGTGAATTCGAAGTCAGGATTCTTAAAAAATAGATTCACTTTAATTTATTATTTTTATTTATTTTTTATATCTTGTCAACTACAACCTCCAAAGCATTCATAAATGCATCTTTTTCAGGAATTATAACTGCCACTGGAATTCTAACAACTTTTTCAATACTGGCACTTACTATAGGAGCACATACTATAGCTTTAACCCCTTCCCTTTCAGCTTGAATTGCAGCAATTATACAGTCCTCTAATGTATTGGCAGGATATTCCCTCAAAATATACTCTCTCCCTTTTATTTTTACTTTTTTACTTCTAATTCTATCCAATGCAGGCCTTGCAGCGATTATTGCAATAACATCCTCACAAGTTTCATCTTGTTCAAATCTTTTTATAGTCTCTACTATTTTCCTTAATGTTGAAATCCTAAAATCTTTACCCTGCATTATTTTATAGAGTGTGCTGTAAGGAATACCAGATATTTCAGAAAATTCTTTTAATGGAATATTCAATTCCAAAAGGATTCTTTTTAATTCTTCTATGAATTCTTTTGATGACTCTAACTTTAATAACAATCTCTCATGAGCTTTCATACTCCACCACATCACACATTTTAATTTAAACAACATAAACACCATTAAATAACATTAATAACACAAAACAACAAAAAGTTATTTAAATTAACATCAAAAAACATGGGGCAATTAAAACACAAAATAAAATTTTAGATCTTAAATTATACAATATAATCTATTCCCAAACTGCCAGTCTTTTTCCTTTCTGGTTTTGGCCAAATTCTTTTAGGCCCTCTATCTTTACCAAGAATATTTGGTGATTTCACACCTGTTATAATTGCCATTACTCTTATACAACCCTCCATTGATGGGTCTATTCTTGCTCCCCAAATTACGTTTGCATTAGGGTCCAAACTCTCAGTTATTCCTTCTCCAATGTCGTTTGCCTCTTTTAATGTTAAGTCTGGCCCCCCTGTTATGTGTATGATAGCCCCTTTTGCCCCTTTGTAATCAATATCCAACAATGGACATTCCAAGGTTTCTTTAACCACTGTTTGAACTCTGTCTCCCTTAGAATCTGAGTCAACTTCTCCAACACCAATCATTGCTACTCCACCATCAGTCATTACAGCTTTAACGTCAGCATAATCTATGTTAATCAAACTTGGAACAGATATTGTCTCAGTGATTCCTTTCACTGCCTGTGCAATAATCTCATCTGCTACTTTAAATGCATCATTCATAGGCAAGTTTGGAACTAAGTCAACTAATTTGTTGTTGTCTATAACAATAACTGTATCACAACTTTCTGTTAATCTTTCAATTCCTTCATCAGCTTTTTTCAGCCTTGCTCTTTCAATTTTGAATGGGTATGTTACAACCCCAATCACTACAGCCCCATTTTCTTTTGCTATCTCTGCTACAACTGGAGCAGAACCAGTTCCAGTTCCTCCACCCATTCCTGCTGCAACGAATACTAAATCAGCACCTTTTAATACATCTTCCAAGACATTCTTTGCCAATTCTGCTGCCTTCCTACCTATTTCTGGATAACCTCCAGCACCAAGACCTCTTGTTAATGTTGAACCAATCAATATCTTTTTATCTGCTTTAATTGCCTCTAAGTGCTGTTTATCTGTATTTATAGCAATGGTCTCTGCCCCTTCAATACCAATTTCCATCAATCTGTCTATGGTGTTGTTTCCAGCTCCTCCACACCCAACAACCAAAATTCTTGCTTCTCCAAAGTCATCCTTCAAATTTTTTCTAAGTTCATCATTGTTCTTAGATAAAGCCTCTCTGACTAATCTCATAATCATCCTCCAATATAAATTATTAAAATATATTGTGTTAAACTATTGGATATTGATTTATAAAAAGTTTGTTGTAGATTTCAATAGAAATGTTATTATTTAATATTTTTTGTAACATAGCTTAAAAAATTTTATATTATATGCTTTTCATATTGTAACAACTTAAATAATTTAGCAGTAAATTATATATACCTCCAATATTGTTATAATACAAATGTGTGTGGCTAGGCCGGGGGGTTGGGCGTCCCCTGTAACCCGAAATCGTCCTCATGCGGGGGCCGAAAACTTGGGGGCGGCATGGTTCCCATGCCGTCACTCCCAAACTCTGCAATGATATCTCGTCCCATGGGGTTTGATGGTGGAGGAGCTCCCTCTGGAGGGAGGGAGTAACCTCCTTTGCTCGCCGAACCCCGTCAGGCCCGGAAGGGAGCAGCGGTAGGCGGGACATCAACGCTCATGGGGTAACGGGGTAGAGCAGAGGTTTGGGGCAAAGTGGCGGCATGAGGAACCGTGCCCACCCCAAGGAAGCCACACACATTTTATTTTTGGCAGTATTATCAAAATATTTAAATATATTAGTGGTGAGATTATGTTGATTGGTATCATATCAGATACACATGTACCAGATAGAGCTGATACTCTACCAAAAAAGGTCGTAGATGAGTTCTCAAATGTAGATTTAATTGTGCATTGTGGTGACGTAACATCCCCTCAAGTGCTAAATGAGCTGAAGGATTTATCAAAGGTTGTCGCTGTTAAAGGAAACATGGATTATTTAGAACTGCCAAGAAAAGAGATTTTGGACATTAATGACATAAAAATTGGAGTTATTCACGGAGATATCATATACCCAAGAGGAGATACTTTAAAATTAAAATACTTGGGTCTGGAAATGGGCGTTGATATTTTAATCTCTGGACACACACATACGCCATTAATTGAAAAACAAAAAGATATTTTATTATTGAACCCTGGAAGTCCAACAACTCCAAGATGTCCAATAAAATCCATAATGAAGTTAGAAATTGAAGATAAAAAAGTTAATGCAAACTTAATTCCAATTTAAATGAACAATTTGCTTAGCATTCTATTAGATGTATGAGTATATTTTTTTGAATTTTGAAATGACATTTTGTTGCTTGTTATCTATAGTGTGTTCAAGTTCATCCAATGCATTTGTTGGACATACCAATTTGCAGAGCTCCTCTTCTCTATCGTAGCATCCGTTACATTTTGAAGCAACATCTAAACTGAACCTTATTGCCCCAATTGGACAAACTGTCATGCAAAGACCACAGCCAACACATTTATCTTTATTTAAAACAACTTTTCCGTTGATTCTTTCTATCGCTTCCTCTGGGCACACATTTAAGCATGGGCTTTTTTCACAATGCATACATTTAATTGGAATCCCATCAATAACATAAATCCCATTATTTGGACAAATTCTCTCACATTTCCCGCAACTTACACATAACTCAACATTAGCCAGTACTTTCATAGAATCCACCTGAAAATTTTTAATTAGAATTCTAATTGAAACCTTTTAAAAAGGTTTCATCCAAACAGGATAAGATGCCTCATTTCATTCGGCATCTCTCATAGATTTTCTATTTTAAAACTTAACTCTAGCATTAATAGTTATTTTTGAAAGTAATCCATCTTTATTTTCAATTTTTTTGTTCAATGTCAATTTTGCAAAGTTCTCAATATTTCTGAGTTTTTTATCCCATATAGCATCTTCAACACTAACAACTTCAAGGCATCTCTTTGAACATGCTTTAACACATGCTTGCTCTCCCCTATCAATGCAGAGAATACACTTATGTGCCTTATCTGCCATTACTATTGCCCCAAACGGACATGCTAATGCACACAACCCACAACCAATACATTTTTCACCATCTAAGTAAACAACTTCTCCCCTAAACTCGATAGCATTAACTGGACATACCTGCATACATGGTGCAGAGGAACAGTGCTGGCAAACTATCGGCAAATAGTTCCCATCGTGTTCTAAAATGCTTATCCTACTCACTCCATAAATTTCCATACATGCTTTGACACAGTCCCCACAGTTGTCGCATTTATCATTTATCATCATTATTTTTTTCATGATAATGCACCTATTGTGTTTTTATTAAAATAGTATTAAAATAGTAAAATTAAATAAATTTCAAGATTGAGGGTTTAATCAAAATTTTAAGTATATTTAAAGTCCCAATTCTCTGCATCTCTCATCAATGTATTTTTGCAATCTCTCAATATCTTCATCAGTTAAGTGTCTGTATCTCTTTTGCATTCTTATGTATTCTTTTATTGGTTTTCTTTTTGCTGGTTTGTAGGTCAATCTAAACTCTCCATTCTCAATCTCATATAATGGCCAAATTCCTGTTTCAACAGCCAATCTCCCAATTTCTATGGTTTTCTCTGCAGGATAACCCCATCCTGTTGTGCATGGTTGTAACACTTGGATATATGCAGGGCCTTCAATCTCGCATGCCTTCTTAACTTTGTTCATGAAATCCTCTGGATAGGAGATGCAGGCAGTAGCGACATAAGGAATTCCGTGTGCTGCCATTATTAACGGCATGTCTTTTTTAGGCCTGTCTTCTCCCCTAATCTTTGAACCTGCTGGGGATGTTGTGGTTGCAGCCATTAATGGAGTAGAACCACTTCTCTGAACTCCTGTGTTCATGTATGCCTCGTTATCATACATAATATAAACAATATCATGCCCTCTTTCCATTGCCCCACTTAATGCTTGGAAACCAATATCCGCTGTTCCTCCATCCCCACCAAAGGCGATTACATTTATTTTTTTGTTGAATTTTCCTCTCTTTCTTCTCAATGCTTTAATGGCACTTTCAACACCACTTGCAACTGCAGCAGAGTTCTCAAATGCAGTATGTATCCATGGGACTCTCCATGCTGTTTCTGGGTAAGGTGTTGTCATAACCTCTAAACATCCAGTGGCGTTTGTACAAATTGTGTCCTTTCCTGCAGCTTTCAATACTAATCTTGCAACGATTGCAGCTCCACATCCTGCACATCCTCTATGTCCTGGAGCAAAGTATTCTTCTCTTGGAAATTGCATAATTTCACCATAATTTATGTTTTTTAAATTTTTCAAAAATTTCATTGGAAGATTGAATATTATATAACGCAAACCATCATTCTTAGTCCAATCATGCGATTTCCTATGAAACCTTTTAAAAAGACTTCATCCAAACGGGATAGTCTGGCATTTCTCATTTAGTTATTTATTCCTTTAATCCAATCCATGCAGTTTCTCCATCCTTTGCAACTTCAACGTGTGAGATGATTTTTTCAATGTCCTCTATTCTTATGTCTCTTCCTCCCAAACCAACAATGTAATTAACAACTTTTTTGTCTCTAACTGTTGAAGCTAAATCTAAGTATAATGCTCCTTTATTTATACCTAAACTTATGTTTTTGTCGAGAACTGCAATGTTTTCTGCATCTTTTAATGCTTTTGCAATATCTTCTGCTGGGAATGGTCTGTAGCATCTGACTCTCAACAAACCAACTTCTTTTCCTTTCTCTTTTAACCTATCAATAACTTCCTTAATTGTTCCACAGACACTTCCCATTGCAACGATAACAGTATCAGCATTTTCCATGTTGTATTCTTCAATTAAACCATTTCCATAGCTTCTCTTGAACTTTTCTGCAAACTCATCGTGAATCTCTTTAATAACTTTCTTTGCATTTTCCATTGCCTTTTCAACTGCGTATCTTGTTTCCATGTAGCACTCTGGAACTCCGACACATCCTTGTGTTATTGGCCTATCTGGGTCTAAGTAAGCATGTTTTGGTTCATAAACTCCAACGAATGCTTTAGCATTCTCTTCTGAAGGAATTGTTACTGGTTCTACTGTGTGAGTCAAGATGAATCCATCAAGGTTAACCATTACTGGCAATAAAACATCTTCATGCTCCCCTATTCTGTATGCTTGTAATATTGTATCGAGTGTTTCTTGGTTGTCCTCAACATAAAATTGTATCCATCCAGTGTCTCTTTGGGATATACTATCTTGTTGGTCGTTCCAGATGTTTATTGGGGCAGATAATGCCCTGTTTGCGTTCATCATGACAATTGGTAACCTCATCCCTGCAGCAATAAACAACATCTCATGCATCAAAGCAAGTCCTTGGGATGCAGTTGCTGTAAATGTCCTTGCTCCTGTTGCACTTGCCCCTATACAAGCACTCATTGCTGAATGCTCACTCTCTACTTTGATAAATTCTGCATCTAACTCCCCATTAGCAACAAACTCAGCAAGTTTCTCAACACATGTTGTTTGTGGGGTTATTGGATACGCTGCAATAACATCAACATCCGCCAATTTTGCAGCCTCTGCCGCTGCACTTGTTCCAGTTATAACTTTGACCTTACACATTTAATCTCACCAATTTTTAGTTTTTAGGTTATTTAGGATTATTATTCGTTTGTTTTATTATTTTATTTATTTTCCTTCTCTAACTTTTGTTATTGCATTTACTGGGCACTCATTTACGCAGATTAAACATCCCTTGCAGTAGTCATAGTTAATGGTGAATTTCCCATCAACTTCCTGTATAGCTCCTTCTGGACAGAATATATAGCAGTTTTCACACTTTATACATTTATCCGCATCTAAAATTGGCCTAAATACTCTCCAACTACCAGTCTTGTTTCTAATTGAACTTCCTGGCTCATATATAATTGCACCAATTGTAACCATAAAATCACCATTTTTGTTTGATTTTGTTAAAATTTTTATTTTGTTTATTAATTTGAACTATAGTTGTTTGCCAATTTCTTGCACGGATTTTATACGGCAAAACAACTTTGTTTTGCCATTTATTTTTTAAAAGGACGATAAATCAGTTTGTAAAATTCCAAATAAAGGTTAATTACTTCATATAATTTAATGAAGTTTTCGTTCATTAGTGAGGCAAACAACTATAATTTGATTTGATTTATTTTTTGTATTTCTCAATCATTGCTTCATAAGCTACTTCTGCTGCTTTAGCGTTCTTTTCTCCCAATTTTGCTGGGAAGGTTTCCATAATTGCCTTTTTTAATGACTCTATGCTAACTTCCCCTGTGACACCAGCAAACGCTCCCAACATTGTAGTGTTTACAATAGGAACCCCTAAAACATCCAATGCAATCCCTGTAGCATCGATGCAGTATGTATCGTAGTCACCCAACTTAATGTCTTTTACTGTGTTTATTATAACTTTTCCATCATTTTTCAAACCACTTGTGACATCAACTGAATCCAACAATGTAGCATCTTGAACTACAACATAATCTGGCTCGTATATTTGGCATCTTAACCTTATCTTTTTGTCATCGATTCTTGTAAATGCCATGACTGGGGCTCCTCTCCTCTCAACACCAAAGAATGGGAATGCTTGACAGTATTTTCCATCATAAAATGCAGCTTTTGCTAAAATTTGAGCAGCAGTAACAGCCCCTTGTCCTCCTCTACCGTGGAATCTAATTTCTATCATCTCTTCACCTCAGGGCAATGGTATTAATCATCATTATTAATCATTACAATTATTGTTATATAAATGTTTGGATTGTTAGTTGATTGTCGTAATATTATTTAGCATGTGTTTTAAAACTAAAGCTAACCAAGAACATCATCAAAAAAGTATTTTGTTATTTTTTGAATTTTTGCACAATAAACCTTAAATAGGCAAATGTAGTAAGTATAATATAAACTTTTTGTATAGTGGTGAGATATGTCTGAAAAAAATGAAAAGAACATAAAAAATATAATCACTGACGAAAAGTTGAATGATTACTTAAAAAGAACAGAAGAAGCAATACAAATAATAAAAAAGGGTTTACCTCCAAAAAGAAGTTTGCTCCATGATGTTGCAGAGGATTTTCTTTTGATGATAGAGAGTTATTACAAAGATGCAAAAGCATTTATAGAAGTAGGGGATTATGTTAATGCATTTGCATCATTAAATTATGCTTATGGTTGGATAGACGCAGGGGCAAGGTTGGGTATCTTTGATGTGGGAGATGATGATGTCAGATTCACATTGGCGAAATGATTAGAATATAAGGCAATATTCAGAACCTTAGATAACAATACCAATTATACTAAATTAGAATTAATTAAAATAAAAATACGTTAGAAATTGCGAGAAAAACTTTGTGAGGTTTTGGTGAGACCTATGGGGAATTATCACGTAACACTACAAGCAGCATATGTTGTAAAGAATGTAGATGATGTTGAAGATGCTATTAGTGTAGCTATCTCTCAAATAGGGAGGACCTTAAACAGACACGGTATGGAGTATGTAGATATTGATATCGGATTAACAATATGTCCAAAATGTGGTGAACCAATAGATTGTGTGCTTGTTGTTGCAAGAACAGCATTAGTTGGGGTCTTGCTATCAATGAGAGTATTTAACGCTGAGAGTACAGAACACGCAATAAGGATAGCGAAGGCAACAATTGGAAAAGCTTTAAAAGACATTCCATTAGAAGTCGTGGATGTTGTAGAGATGCGCAAATAATTTCATTAAATTTTTATTTACTTTATTTTTATACTCAATTTTGGTAATATTGATTTAATTACCCTACACGCCATAAAATGCTTTTTTTATTTTTTATTAAATTTTATTAAAACCGCAATATTTTTATACAAATTTGTCAATAATTTGTCATTAATTATCATGATAAATTTTTTACTGTTGTTAATGTTTGAGGTGGATTAGATGTCATTAAAGACATTATCAAGGAAAAATTGCATCCATGTTATGCTCGCCTACACTGGAGGGTGTAATGGGTGTGATATTGAAGTGGTTAATTGTGTTTTGTCCCCCTTTTATGATGCGGAGCAATATAATGTTCTTTTAACATGGAATCCAAGGGAGGCAGATATTTTAATTGTCACTGGATGCGTTACAAAGGCAGTTACTAAATCATTAAAGAAAATCTATGAAGAGATCCCAGAACCTAAGGCAGTTGTTGCAGTTGGGGCATGTGCATTAATGGGTGGGGTTTATAAGCATATAGGTGCGGACTTGGGAACATCATCATTTATTGATGGGCCTGTTGAGAATGTAATCCCAGTTGATGTTAAAGTCCCAGGGTGCCCACCAAGACCAGAAGATATAATAACTGGCATTGTCAAAGCACTTCCTAAAATCTTAGAGGGCTAATTAATTTGGTGAGATTATGATAGAAGAGATTTTATCAGCAATAGGCGTTCCATTAATTGCTTTTTCATTATCCACATGGATTCCAGGAATACAAAGGAAAATCCAAGCAAGAATACAACAAAGAATAGGGCCCTCAATAGCAACACCGGGATTTTGGGCATTATTTAAATTTCTCTACAAAATCCCAAAAGAACCAGTAGCAAAGTTGCCAAATTTATATAAAGCCCTTCCTCTTGTTAGTTTTGTTGTTTTGTGGGCTGTCTTTGCATTAACAACATTAACACACTACCACATACTTTCGAATGAGATTGGTCTTGTTGGACTTTTGAAGATAGAAGAGATGGTTTATATCATAATGGGTTCATTGTCCAATACTGTAATGGGTATTAGGATGCCATTTATTGATGAATGTAAGGGAAGTAATTTTTTAGGCACGGTAAAAATGACTCTTGAACAACTTGGGGCAGTCAGGGCATTTAAAATGATTACTATCGGCTCATTCCCATTCTACTTAGCAACATTTATCCCATTTATCCCACAACACAGCATATTTTTAAAGGATGTTGTAGGAGAGATGTTTTTATTTACACTTGGAGGATTGTTTGGGGCGTTGTGTTATTTAATTGGATACATAATAATGCTAAAGGAATATCCATTCTCAATCATGCACACAAAGGCGGATGTTATTGAGGGACCTACAATGGAATATTCAGCAAAATACAGGGCATTTTATTTGTGTGTTAAGGAACTCTTGATGATAACTCTTGGAAGTTTATTCGCTACTCTGTATTTGGGCATTGCTCCAGATATCAACAATCCAATAACTATTGTAATAAATCTTGCAATCGCCATGTTATTCCCAATAATCGCTGCTATAGTTAATGCATTTACGCCAGTGTTTACATTTAGGCAAGTTTATCCAATGTCACTATTCGCAACAACCTTAGGAATCATCGGGGTTTTATGTGCACTGTTGGGAATCTAAATGAAACCTTTAAAAGAAACTTTAAAAAAGTTTCATCAAAAAGGATGCACTGCCTCGCTTCGCTCGGCAGTGCCTCTTAGGGAGTTTAATATCAGATATTAAATTTTCTAATTAATCTTTCTTGCTTCTTACGAACGAAGTGAGTAAGTCGTAAAAATTCCGAAGGAATTTTGAGATTATATACCCCCTGTTGAATTTTGGTACTAGAAAATTGGGAAAAAGTATTACTCATTTTTTCAAATTAAAATTGAGATTTTTGGAAGATTTTTGTTGGTTGTTTTTATTTTTGTAGTTTTAAGTTTGGATTGGTTTTGGATTGTATAATATCTCTGCTAATTATTGAGATTTATTGGTGTGGTTGTGCATTGGATTTATAAATAATTTGCACAATCTTTCTTACTTTTATAAAGGGTTTGATAATCATACAGTAAGAAAATTCGGGTTGAAAAAGAAAGATTTATATAGGAGTTTAGGTATAAAATAAGGATGAAGTTATAGGGTTTGAATACCTCATCCATTAAAACAAGGATGGAAACAGTTTGGTGCAGTTCTCATTTGAACCCTCAATCTACGTTTGAATTGCTCATCCATTAAAACAAGGATGGAAACAGAAGAATTAAATAATACTTATAGATTTAAATTTTTAAAATCAAAATATAAACTCTGTTTTATTAGTTGCTTTATATAAAGAAGTGAAACATTTTATTTATTTAGCACTATTTTCTATGATTTTATCATCAAAAAACTTCATTAAAAAATCAATCAATATTTATAAATATTCAAATGTATATATATTTTTGGTGGGAATTGTGGTAATAAAAATCATCCTAACATCCCAAATAGCCAAAAAATTATTCAAAAACACAAGGGATTTGCGACAGTCTATTTACTCTCAAAATCAAAAAATAAAAACAAAAAACAAATAAAATTAAAAGATAAAAATTTTCAGTAGAGATAAACATTTTAAGTTTAAAAACTATGCAATTTTATTTTAAGTTTTTTTCTCCAAAATTAATTTTACTAAATCGAAACTTTTTTACTGTTTTTAAAAATTGATGCAATAAAAAATAGTCCCAAAATTTATTTAAAACATGACAAAATAATTTGAAACATTATCAAAAATCTACGGTGAAAAAATGGCAGTGCATCCAATTGACTACAGATATGGAACAGAGGAAATGAAGAAAGTTTGGGAAGAAGAAAATAAATTACAAAAGATGCTTGAAGTTGAAGCAGCGTTGGCAAAGGCAGAGGCAGAACTCGGTATAATACCAAAAGAGGCAGCAGAAGAAATCAATAGGAAGGCATCAACAAAATATGTTAAATTGGAGAGAGTTAAAGAAATAGAAAGAGAAACAAAACACGACGTTGTTGCTATGGTTAAAGCATTTGCAGAAGTTTGTGAGGGAAATGCAGGGGAATATATACACTTCGGTGCAACTTCAAATGATATAGTTGATACAGCCCAATCATTGCAATTCAAAGAGGCAATTGCCATATTGGAGAGGAAGTTGAAAGAGTTAAGAGATATTTTATTGGAAAAGGCAGAGGAGCATAAATACACCGTCTGCATTGGAAGAACACACGGACAACACGCAATCCCAACAACATATGGGATGAGATTCGCTTTATGGGCATCTGAGATACAGAGGCACATTGAGAGATTGGAGCAGTGCAAAGAGAGGATTTGTGTTTCAATGATAACTGGTGCAGTAGGAACAATGGCAGCACTTGGTGAGAAAGGTTTAGAAGTGCATAAAAGAGTCGGAGAAATTTTGGGATTAAATCCTGTTTTAATATCCAACCAAGTTATTCAGAGAGATAGACATGCAGAGTTTATTGCACTTCTCGCTTTAATTGCTCAAACATTGAATAAGATTGGAGTTACTGTTAGGAGCATGCAGAGAACTGAAATTGGAGAATTAGAGGAAGAATTCGACCCAACAAAACAGACAGGCTCTTCAACAATGCCACACAAGAGAAACCCAATCACATTTGAGCAAATTTGTGGTTTATCAAGAGTCGTTAAAAGTTTGGCATTGGCAGAGTTTGACAACATTCCCCTGTGGGAAGAAAGGGATTTAACAAACTCATCAGCAGAGAGATGTATCTTTGCTGAGGCATGTGTTTTATTAGACCACATCTTAACTTTGGCAGTTAAAGGGATTAAAAAGTTAAGAGTAAATATTGAGAATGTTGAGAAAAACCTTGAATTGACAAAAGGTCTTATCATGGCAGAGAGAATAATGATCGAACTCGCGAAAAGAGGAATGGGTAGGCAAACAGCCCACGAAGTTGTTAGAAAATGTGCAATGAAAGCATATGACGAAAAGAGACATTTAAAAGAGGTCTTATTAGAAAATGAAGAGGTAATGAAATATTTAACAAAAGAAGAATTAGAAGAGTTAATGAATCCAAAAACCTATATTGGATTAGCCCCACAAATCGTAGATGAAGTTATAAGAGAGTTAAAAAATAAATAATAAATTAAAAAAACATTAATACGCTATTAAAAATAGACAATTACTTTTTTCAACAAACCTAATTATTTTTACTCTGTTTTCTGATTAAAATTTTTTAAATTACTCAATAAAATAAATTAAAATAATCCTATTCAAATTCAAAAATACAGAAAAAATAAAAATAAAAATTATAGAGAAATTGTCAAATTATTCATTATCTTCTTTACCCACAACGATAATTGTAAATACCAAATCCTCCCCCGCCAATTCGTGATTGAAGTCTAAAGTTACATATTCATCTGTAACCTCAGTGATCCTTGCAGGAATTCCCTCAGCAAGTATCATCATACCTTCCTCTGGCTCAAAGTCAGCACCCTCAAATGCACTTAAAGGCACTTTTTGAACAAGCATTTCATTTCTTTCTCCATACGCTTTCTCAGGAGGAATTGTTACAGTTTTCTCTTCCCCAATGTCCATACCAATAACTGCTTCTTCAAAACCTTCAATTAGAGCCCCTTCACCAACAACGAATTCTATTGGTTCATAAACTCTCTCAGGATTGTAGATACCTTCTTCTTTTGCCACGTCTTCCATTGATGTATCAAAAATTTCTCCATTTACAAGTCTTCCAATATAGTGCACCTTAACTTTATCGCCTTTTTTTATCAAATGAATCAACTCCTTTTATCTTTAGATTTTAAATATCTGTTTGCTTAAATTGGTGGAATGCTATATCCACCCTACATAATACGAAGGTTTTGTTGTTATATTATATATATTTTATGATGCATACATTAAAATGGAATTAAAAAATCTAATTAAGTAAATTACTTAATTTCAATCTCAGCACTTAAAAATACTGGTCCCCTTACATCAATAACCCTATTTCTTCCCATAATTTGCCTTAATGCAAGTTCATCTATCTTTAAGTTTATATCACTCAAACTTCTAACAATTGGAACTCTTATCTTAGCATTTTTTTGGTTAGTTACAAGCATATCCTCAATCTTTGCCGTTATCTTATAACAGATTCCATCTATATATCTTATTCCCGTTGGGACTCCTTCTTCTTTTGCTTTCTTTAAAATATCTACATATTCCTTCTTAACCCCTTCAAAACTCTGTGGGATTCCATAAACATTGCTGTCGTAAACATAAACCTCATTCAGTATTGAAGGACCAAGTAGTTTTTTACCTTCTTCATTCTCAAATATTCTTATCTTTATAGTTTTTTTGGTTTTGTTAAAGTTGATTTCCTTTTTAAGTTCAACAGAGCATGGACTTTCTTTATCTTTATTTGCTATACACAAATCAATAAGTTCATCAGTCAATGCATAGAGTTCATTGGTTATTGGTAACTTGTCAATCCTTATCATCCCCGCAATTTCCCTATCACTCAAAACATTGTCATAGAATTGCGGATAAACCATCTCCCTAACGTCCTCATATCCATAGATAATCATAGCCAATCTCTCAACACCCAAACCTAAATTCATAACAGGCACATCTATGCCATACTTTGCCAATGCGATTGGTGAATAGACACCAAATGTAGCAACCTCAATCCACTCATTTAGTTTTGGGTGGTAGGCATAGACCTCTGTTTGTGTTTCTGGGGTGTAATATTTGCTTTTCTTTTCGTCTGGCTTGAATTTAAATTTTGTAAATCCAAATTGGGACAACAACCCCTCTGCAACAATTTTTCCATCATCGACATCCACATCTTCCCCAACAACCACACATGAAGCAGAATGGTAAGTCATTAAATGGCTTTTATCTTCTCTCTGCTCTCTTCTAAAGCACCTATCTATTGAGAATAATTTGAATGGTAAAGGCTTTTTCTTTATTAACTCTCCAACAGTTATAAACCATCCAGAGGTCATGTGGCTTCTTAATGTTAGTGTTGTTGCCTCTGGTTTTAGGTCTTTAAATTCTGGAAATACCTCTTCTAAAACCTTTAAACCCATTTCACTACTTGTATTTAATGCCTTTGCAATTTCAAAAACCAAATCATCCCCATCTATAGTTCCCTTTTTATATTGATGCAAAACCTTCCTCAAATTCTCTTTTTTCTCATCATCAATAGCAATACCTAACTTTCTTATTTCTTCCACTTTACTCTCACTCAAACCAACATCAGGTCTCGGCAATCCAGCCAAATAAAAGCATCTATCCAAAACTGCCATCGCTTCAGGCCCAAATTGCTTGTAGATATCTTGCTCATCAACAATTACTGGGTTTATATACTCTTCAAACCCCATCCTCAAATATGCTTGCCTCAATCTTTCTATGGTCTCCATTACTGGATGTGGTTTTCCATAGTGGGGTTTTATCCTCGGATATCTCAAATCAACATGTTTCCTCTTTATCAACTTCTTTGTTTCTCTCCATGCCTTCTCAAAATCCTTATTTGCCATTTCCAAAATTTTTTCTTTGTCAAACATGTTTTCCCCTTACATACTTATTTTACTATTTTCATCTTCCAAAGCATATACAAATCTTTTAACTATAACTACCTAATTTTTTGCAGTATTCTTTAACGTCCCCACCCAATACTTTCTTGAATAACATAAAATTAAATCCTTTATTAAAAAATTCCATTTAAATTACCAATTTTAATTCCAATTTCTATTTAAAGCATTATCATCAAATATCATCACTTATGGGTTTCAACAATCTCTTTAATAGCATTTACAACATACTCTACTTGTTCCCATGTTAAGCCATAAACACTCATTTTAATTTCCTTTGTTACTCCCCTCTTAATTCCACCAATACCTCTCTTCTTTAGCTCTTCATAGAAGAAGAATCCTCTTCTCTTATCTTTTTTAGCAATTTCATCTAATACTGGTGTTTCAAACTTAGTTAAATCATGTTCCTTTGGCTTTACCCCCAATTGCTTAAATCCTATTTTCTCCAACTCCTCAACAACATACCTTGCTTTTTTAACCTCTTCATCCCATCTCTTTACCCTCTCAACTACATGTGGAAAACTTGCCATTAATGTAACTATAGGCAATCCTCTACTTGTGCATCCCAACATTTCAATTTCTTTAACTGGGAATTTTGATGAGGTTTTTAATATTTTCTCTGCAAATTCATCCCTAAACGCCAATACTCCACACGGTCCAGATGCTGCCATACTCTTATGTCCTGATGCCACAATAAAGTCAGCATTTAATTTTTTCCCATCTACTGGCATTCTCCCAACGCTGTAAGCACAGTTCAATAAAAATGGATATCCCTTTTCTTTTGCTATCTTTCCAACCTTTTTGGCATCGCTAACATTTCCATAATTTCCATCGACATGGGTCAATAAAATTAGGCCTATATTTTTACCTTTATCCTCCAAATTGTCAATAACCTCTTTATATTTCTCTGGATTTATTCTAAATGTTGGGTATCCCTCACTTTCAACCTCTACAACATTCAACCTTGCCCTTTCAGCAGAAACATAAGTTGTGTAGTGAGCATTCCCATCAACAACCACATAATCCCCTTCATTACAAATTGAGTGCATAACTATGAATTTTCCTTCCCTTGCTCCATGTGTCGGTCTTGAGATATCCAAATTTACAAACTTTGAAAAGTCCTCTAAAAACTCACATATTGGTGGTGTAGAAATCTCATCTAACCTCCCACCGCAGTAATCACATACACTATAACCGTCCCAAAACTCATAAACTGCTTTTCTTGCTTCGACTGGTAAAATTCCTCCTCTCTGAATTGGATTTAGATTTATAATTCCCCTTTCAAAATTTCTTGTGAGATTTTTATACTTATCCAAATTAATCTCCAAAATAATCACCCTATTTAATTTAATTAGGTCTTAGTATTTTTAGACATGTTATTTGCATAGAATATAGTGAAACCAATATAAAATTTTTCCTTAAAATTACATCTAAGAAAAAAGTTTTTAAAAAGTTTTTTAGATAAAAGTTTAAAATTCCCAATTTAAAAAAAATAGGCATAATATTAGTTAAATGTCGCAATTGTTATTCATTAAATTTAAAAATGCTAAAACCCCCTCATAAATCCCAATGAAAAATCTTCACTTTTATTTCCAGCACCTTTTGAAAAATCCAAACTCTCAAAACCAAAAAACAATTTTTTATAGTCAGCACTTTAAGAAGCACCAGCCCAATGGCTTTTTATTTGCTACGCGCCTTGTCTTTGGGAAATCATTCACAATTTTCTTGGTTTTTGGATTTCTCCCTAAGCCAAGCTTCCTTCTAAGATTTTCAAAATTTGGATGAGTTTTCAGTAAAACTCCAAGAGTTGTTGAATACCATCCACTTCCCCAACCTATTCTTATTGGAATTTCTCCACTCTCCAACTTCATCTGCATATCTTGATAGAACTCCAAAACCTCATCTCTATACCTACCATACTTATGAATTTCCCTGAGTTCAACCTTTATCACTTCCTCATAAAACTCTCTAAGGGCATTTTCAATAAACTCCCAGTTTATATCTTTTAAAGTCCCATTAAACTCCCCATAGTTAAGTTTAAGAAGGTTTTCATCGATTGTGAATTCAAAATCTATTTTAACATTTTCCAACCCTTCAACGTACTGAGGAATTGTACCTCTTTCCCCAATTGTCCAAACTCCATAAACTTTGAGTTTTCTTGGGCTTATCCTTTCGCTGTCCCTAATAATTAACCCCTTTAAGGTATCTTTTTTCGGCTCATAGTAGCCTCTATTATTGCATCCAAAAATTCGGGCTTCAAGCCAGTTATCTGCTGTTTTTATTACTCTTCCAATACCTCTTGAATTTAAATCTTTTACTTCATTATATAACTTTCTAACTGCCTGATTTAAAAGTTCTGGATTATTTTTAACAATTTTATACATGATTGCCGTCCTTATTGCCCCTTTTATTGAAGAACCCGGAATGTAGGGATAACCTCCACTTTTTATAAATGCTCTAACTTGCATGGAGTATTTTCCTTTGTTTCCTATCAGTTTAAGGGAATATCTCTCAAATTCCTTTGGATTTAGATTATATTTTTTCAAAATTTTCTTCCAAGGATATGATTCAGTTTCTAAAATCTCTGTTATCTCATCAATGTTGGCTCCTATTGAAATTAGCATATTAAAGAGCTTATTAAGATCTAAGACAATTATTTCTGATTCATTAGCTATGAAATCTGCTGGTGTTAGTGTTTCTCCTGAACCAATATGAAGAGGGGAGAGCATTTCAAGCTTCAATGCTTCCACCTCACAGGAATTAAAAATGATTTTGCATTTACCAAAACTTTATGTCCAATTTCACCTGAAAAATTACCATAGTTATCTAAATCTATAATTTCCCCAGGGTCTTTATTAAGTATTGAACCTTCTTTAACCATCATTATCGTAGGCTTTCTTCTTGGCTTTCCATTTCTTGTGAAAATCCAATCCCCTCTCTTAATAAAATCCCATAAATGTAGAACATTTTTATTTTTTGGAATGGTCAATGAAAGCGTTACAAACAAATCAGATTCCTGAGTTTTTAATGCAATATCTTCAAATTTAGGTTTAAACTTCCCAAGTCCCCAAGTTCTTTTGCCCCCTATACCTTCATCCCCCAATAACCTTATAGCCGGCTTTATGTAATTTTTAAAAATTTCATCATCTCCTTGGAATAGAAAGTAAAGGCCAGCATTATCCTCAAAAAACACCTGAGAAATATGGTAGAGATGGGAATTTACTGTAATCCTGTCAAGAACAATTTTTGGGATATCTGCAACTTTATAACCATACTTTTCTTCATAATTTATCTCATCAAGATCTGGAATTTTGCCATTTATCATTTTTTCAAAGTTTTCTTTGTCAAAGAATTTCTTTTTCTTAAATTTTTTTAACTTTAAGTAGCCCTCCAAGTTAGGGTCTTTATCAATTTTTTTATTAATGTAACTATTGATATGAAATGGCTTTGGAAAAAATAATTTCTCCCCCCTAAACGGAAATGCAGAGGATATTGAAAATCTATTTTCTTCAAATGCTCCAACAAAAGGTTCAATATCAACATTAAGGTAGATGAGTGCATTTATTATGGCACCAAAGATTGTATCAGAATGCACTGGAATTATAGCCCCCCTTTCACCACCCATATATAGTGGAGTTTGAAAATAAAGTTTTATTGCTTTCATCTGCATTATCTTCACCATTAAATGGTTATTTTCCCAAATACCTCTTCAAATTTATCTAACAATTCCTTAATGTCTTCTGTATCGAGTTCAATTTCTTCTTCCTCTTTCTTTCCAAAGTAAAACTCCCTGCTTCTAAAAATTGGATTTTTAAGTTTGAATTTAATTTTTCCATAACCTCTTGAACCAGATCCCCCCAAATAAGAGTCTTCAAGCATTTTCATTGCACTGAGAAGGTTCTTTAAATCATCTTTCCAATTTTCATCTTCAATATTGTAAATTATTTCAAATTCAAATTCCACTCCCGCTGGAACCCTTTCACTCTGCCTTGGACTTGCAGCTGAGGTAATTCTATCAATTGCAGTTTCCACCTTTGCTTCAGTAAAAACTTCACCACTTTCAAATCTTTTTTTCCATTCTTCGGTTAATTGAGAATCTCTAACAATAACTCTTGATGGAAAGTTCTCTTCCCCACTTGCTCCAAATAACCGACATACTTCACATTCTATTGCATGATCGTATTTTTTACATACATGAATCCAAATATTATGTACTTTCGTATTAAAAAACTTCTCCTCGCCAGTGCCTTGCTTTTCTTTAGGTTGCTTTGAATTTACTGCAATCTCAAGCAGAGACCTCAATCGTCCCTTTAATGATGACCCTGGAATGTAAGGCAGGCCTGTTACAGGATCTTTTATAACTGGATTATCAATACCCCCTATTTCAGAAACTTCTCTTTGAGCCCCTATGTGGAGTCCAGTAACTGCTTTAATATTTCCTTTAAGAATTATTTTGCCATAAAATGCCCTATTTTTATCATAGGATTCTTTATTCATTAGTCAGCACCTCCAAAGAATTTGTGGTAGGCAACAATAGCCTGCAAAAATTCATAAAACTTTCCAAAATTCTTTTTAAAGTTATTATCATCTGCTTTTTGGAGTATTTGGAGCATTGGATCAAGGACAGCATAGAGTTTTTCAACTGTTCTTTCTTTTCCTGCTTGATAAGCTAAAATATACCTCATTTTTATTATTCTGGGTAATATTTCCTCATGCAAATTTTTTTGATGTTTTTGATATTTAATAAGGTTATGTACATTAGTTGCTAAATCTAAAAACTTCCTAAGCTGAGAAGATTTTAACCCATCAAGTCTTAGATATATCGAAAGTAGCATTGCTTTTTTAATTATATCTTCTTCTTTCCACCCATCAGCAAAGTTTGCACAAATTGGTGCTGAAAACTGCCTGCTTAACTCCTCATTCCAGAATTTTTCTAAAATTTTATCTTTCTCTTTTTTCTTATTTTTAAAGTACTTACTTACTTTTTCAATTTTAGAACTTAAGGATATTGGATTAAGAACTTCTTTACTTTGTATTTTTTCAGAAATTTCCTTTAATTCTTTATAGATATTATTATCAATTTTGATTTGTTTATTATCATTTCTCATATATTTCACCTCCTAATAGCAAATAATAACACCTTTAAAACCCCATCAACAAAATAAATTTCTTGTGGTTTATTTCGAGCTTTGGAAATATCTATGGTTAGAAGATCTTTGAATATCTTTTCAGCACCATGCCTTCCTAAGTAATATGCCAAAATGTATGCCCACCTTATACTTTTTGGATTTCTTGCATAAAGTTCCTGAGCCTGAATAATCTTCCAAATGAGACTTTTACTAAGCTTTTTGCCTTTGCCGTTGGTTTCTTTTAATTCAATTAATTCAATTTCCTTCTTCTCCTTATTTATTTTATAAATGCTCTCTGCATATTTTTTCCATAGGTCTTTATAGTGATCCCACCCGTATGAAACCTTGTGCGTCTCTGCAAACTCTGGAAAATCTATTTCAAACCTCTCAAGGAGCATAACCCTATTTTTACCCTCATCCTTTGCTTTTTCTAATCGTTCTTTGGTAACTTCTGCCATTCTTGCTAATGGATACTTCTCATCAAAAAATCCAATTCCAGCAGAGAGGGTTATGTTTGGATTTTCACCAACATATTTCTTAAACAATTCTCTAATTTTGAAAGTAAGGGTAAATACTTCATTCCATGAACCAACAATAAAAAGGTCATCACCACCAGCATAAACAACCACAATATTTGCCTTCTCATTATTTGGCTTTAATTCTTCCTCCACCCTTAACATTGGGACGTCTTCAATTGCATTCTGAAACTTTCCTTGAATTATTTGGTTTAAGTATCCTTTAAAGAAGTAATCAAGGAACCTTGAAAGTGTTGCAAGCCTTGATGGTGATGTATTTTTCAAACCCTTCGCAAAGATTAAACCTAAATTATCAACATCTGCCCTTAATACTCCAATTTTCTTTGCCCCAATTGAATATTCCGCAAGCTTATCAAAAGATATTATATGTTTAGTTTCATCAGCTATCTTTGCATAATCAGCAACTATATAAGGCAATATCTCAAAGTTTTCTGGAACAGCAAAAATATCAAAAGAATTTTTGAGGAACACAATTCCTCTAAATTTATTTATAAATTTATTTGTAATAGATTCCAAAGATTCGATAGCATAAAACGTTGAGAATGGGCATTTAATGGATGGGTATTTAATGTCAGTATCGTCAATCTTTCCCTTCATCCTCAAAAACCCCTGAACTTTTGGAAGTCTATCGCCAAGATTCCATAAATACTTGCACATTTTACATACATGAATGTCTTTATCTTCAATGTATTCAAGCTCTCCTTCTTTAACCTGTTTTTTGCATACATCACATTCTTTTTTCTTTTCAAAGCCATCCCTATCAATAAGTGAGATTTCATTAATAATATCAACAAATCTCTTATTTTTTCTTTCATCCACTTTGGCTTTTAACTCTTTCCACAACTCCCCATTTTTAAAATCTTTAAGTTCTTTTGGAGTTATCTCAATCCATTCCATTGCAAGGTATAAACTCCCTTCAAATTTATCATATAACCATTTACACACTTCTTTTCTAATTTCTTTAAGTTTGGATTTAGCTTCCTCTGTATTTTGGGCTAAGATTATAAAATTACCCCCTCCATTGTAAATTACATTTGCCCTTGTTAAATTTAAGCGCTCAATTATCTCCATTACAATATCCCAGCTAAGCAAATCAAGGTAAGTAGATCTTGCTCTAAGGTATTTCAATGCCCCTCTTATATTTATGGTATATATAAAATCCTGAATACCAGAAAAATCAGCTTCAATAAGGAGAAATTTCATTTCATCATTATTTAGCTTATTTATGAAATCTTTTGGGTCCATATTAAAGTCATTCTTGTGGTAGTGATATAGGGCAAGTGCTATGGCACTTGTCATTCTTAAATGGTCATAAAGAGAAATGTCATTTTCTTTTGAGGTCATAGCTGGAACAAAAGTTAAATAATGCTCTAAAATTACCAAAATTCTATCAATGCTAATCTTTTTTAGTTTTTTGAGATCATCATAGATATTATTCTTTAAATCTATATAATCCTCTTTTATCTTCTTTTCTTCAATATTCTTTTGTGGGCTTGGAAATTCTCGTTTAAACTCTAATGGCATTAAAGGATAATATTTGCTTTCCACACTTCCCTTTCCAATATCAATTGATGTAAAGATTGATTTTAAAGGATTTCTAATATTTAATTTTGAAGCTTCTTCCCTTTCACTTGATGAAATGTTATCTGACTCATAAACAAGCCATAATGCATTTATTAACTCCCTTTCAGATATTTTAAATTCTTCAGCAACCTTTTTTATTTTTTCTTTTAGTTCTTCCTTTATTTCACCCTTTTCATTTACCATATCTCCCTTATGATGAAACTCTGAAAAAAGGGCTAAGATTTCATATTCTTTAATTTTTGTTTTATTTGCAAGATCTCTAAGAAATTCAGCACCTATTGATGAATGTTTCCCCCCACTAATTCTTTGGGCAACTTTACCAATATCATGGAGCAAACCACCCAAAGCTATAATCTCTCCAAGCTTCTCCACAAAAAACCCCTCCCTACCTAAGCAGATTTAGAAATCTGAATCCAAAACTAATTTCTTAACTTGCATTATAGTACCTGTTATATTCATTTAGTATTTACTACTATTATTTATACTTTATTATTTGTTATACTTTAAGCTTATTCTTTAAGTTATTCTTTTAATTTACTAACGAACTTAAAAATTCTAAGGAATATAAAAAGCATATTTTTAAATATCTAATTAATGTAAAAAATAAAAGTGTAAATAACTACATGAAAGAAAAGGGGGGTAAATATAAAACTGCTAACATTTCTTGGTACTACCAAATATTCAGAAGTTGTTTATACCCATGAAGGAAAAGAAGTTAAAACAAGATATATTCAAAAGGTTCTTTCAGAGATTTTTAAACCAGATGAGGTTGTAATATTTGTAACTAATGAAGCTTACAAAGAACATGGCGATAGCATAAAAAAAGAACTCGGCAATGTATCCTTTGTTCAAATTGAAATTCCAAAAAGTCAGGAAGATTTATGGGATCTCTTTGAAAAAATTGTTGAAAGTGTTAATGATAATGATGAAATAATTTTTGATATAACCCATGCTTTCAGACATATACCCTTCATGTCTTTTATTGTCCTCCTGTATCTCCAACAGGTTAAAAATGTTAAAATAAAGGGGATTTATTACGGTGCATTTATGAAAGATTATAATAAGGCTCCGATTTTTGATTTAAGTTCCCTTCTGAACTTGGCTGAGTGGCTCTATGAAATAAGAGATTTGAAAAAATATGGAAGGGGCTGTTTCATAGATAGCAACAAGCGCAAAGTTTGTGTATTTTCGAGTAGCGTAATTTTTATATATCATGAAATATTAATTATTTATGACAGTACAGTCTCCGATATGTGGGGTCTTAAGCCCGAATGGGGACTGTTGAGAGCTTTGAAGATGTGGGGAGTTTCCGTTCCCCCCGAAAGCCAGCCAATGAAGATGGGAGGGTGGAAGGTTATCCGCTACGATAGTTTCGTATGTTTCAAAAGTAGCGGATAACCAGAACGGGAGAGATTGGCAGAATTAATAAGTGAGATAAATAAAAAACTTTATACTGGAAATTTTCCAAAGAAACCAAAATCATTGAGTAGCTATGCTAAGTTCATTAACCTCCTTTCACTCAGTCTTCAACTGAATCAAATTTCAACTTTCATTGAGTACTCATCAAAAGCCAAAGAGAATTATGAGAAATTCAAAAGCGAAGTGACAGAATATATACCCCCTATTAAACACACCTTAGTGAAATTGAGCGATTAACGTCTTTTAGCTGTAAAAAATTTGGGAAGGAATGCCTTGAAGTACAGGTTGAAATAATTAGATATCTCTTGGAAAAAGGTATGGTGGCAAATGCCTTTGAACTGATGAGAGAATGGATAGTTAATGCAGTTATATTACTTGTCGGTGAAGATGAGTGGTTGAAGAGAGAAGTTAGAAACGAAGCAGAAAAAACTTTGGAGTGGTTTGCCCCAAGTTCTAAAAACAAGAAACAAAACAAAGAACTTAAAGAAACAAAGTATTTGCCATCGGTTAAGGAAAATGAAGTTATGGATGACCTCGGAAAGTTATGGGATGAAGTCAGAGAGATGAGAAATACAATTGCCCACGCTGGAATGAAAAAAGAGAGACCTAATGTGGAAACTGTTCAAAGAAAAGCATCAGAAATTCTTAAAAAAATCGAAAAAATCATGGAGAATATTTCCATCCAACAATGATTTTATTTTAACTTGTTGCTTTTGCATTTCTCAATAATTTTTTATTTTTTTAATTGGTATTTATATATTTAAATATTTTGATTTTTGGTTTGATTAAATTTTTTTTGAAAATAATTCCCACAATGGCCTGATTTTAACTTTAATATTCAATTAAATACTTTCATTTCCATCCCCCTATGGCTCTAATTGAAACTTTAGAAAAGTTAAGCAAAACCTGTCGGTTTTGCAGCTCGAACCTTACGGTTCGATTTCATCAAAAGGGATGCACTGCCTCGCTACGCTCGGCAGTGCCTCTTTTAGGTAAAAATAAAATTTCCATCCCAAGGGCTGATTTTAACGAATATTAATTCCCCTTTAAACTTTAAACTTTTTTTTCTTTAAAAACATTTCCATCCCCCTAAGGGTCTGATTTTAACAATTTTATCTGGCAAGCGCAAAGTGTTAATATAATGTATTTCCATCCCCCTAAGGGTCTGATTTTAACGACAACGCTTACCATATTGGATTGATGATGATGGGGATTTAATTTCCATCCCCCTAAGGGTCTGATTTTAACGACAACGCTTACCATATTGGATTGATGATGATGGGGATTTAATTTCCATCCCCCTAAGGGTCTGATTTTAACGGATATAATGATTTCAAAATTTTAATCTGACGGAAAATTGATTTCCATCCCCCTAAGGGTCTGATTTTAACTATTTAACGATAAAACTATAAGAAGATGTTACGACTAATTTCCATCCCCCTAAGGGTCTGATTTTAACAAGATTTGTATGGATTTCATAATAAACAAGTGTGAAAATTTCCATCCCCCTAAGGGTCTGATTTTAACACATCAATGCCATAATCTTTGAACCAATTTACAATATTTCCATCCCCCTAAGGGTCTGATTTTAACAGGACAATATTTTGCTCTTTTTCCTATATAAAGGTTTCTATTTGCTTCTTTTTGGGACGTTAATTTTCAAAGGGGTATTAACAGTGTTCATTTATATACCTCTGCACTTCCCTAAAAATCGTTTAAATTCGAAATAATTTTTTAAAATCTATTTAAATCGTTAAATAAACCCTATCAATCGGGGAAAATTTGAAATAATTCCTATTATTCCTTAAAATCCAAAAATCTCAATAAATCCTTAAATTTAAATATGCAAATCTTTCAAAATAAAGCACCCTCCGAAATTTGATAAAAATCCTTAAAATTAAAAAATATTGCCTGAAAATTTAGTAAACTAAAAAATAAAAATTTTCAGCGAGGGAAGATTACCTGAAGAAATCACTTAACTTAACTTGCTTATTCTTCTCATTTTCAAACAATGAGTCAATACCTTCCTTAATTAACATCAATCTTTGTTTTATGTAGTCATTTGCGTTATATTTCTCTGCCATTTTCTGGGAAACCTCCATGTATTTCTCCACAGCACCTTTTGAAACGGTTAATATCAAGTTGCTTCCGCACTTTGTGCAAATCCCCCTTAATGGAACCCTTCTATATTTTGCTCCACATTTACACCTAACTCCTTGCCTTGAAAATGCCCTAAGGTTTCCAATCAAATCAGGGATAAAGTGGGACTGAATAACCTTCTCAGCAACATCTCTCTCATCTGTAGCCCTAATCTTCTTAGCAACGCTTAATTGTGCCTCTGTTTTCTCAAGCATTGAACCTAATGTCTTATATGCACAAACTAATGGCCCATTGTCAATTCTACTTGTTTCGTGAGTGTAACCAATCCCCTCATATTGCTCTGGTTTTCCTAACCTATCCTCAACAATTTCCATAAACTCTTTGACTTCTTTTGGAGATGGCATTTCAAGGGTCTTTTCATAAAACTCCAATGGATACTCCCACATGGTGTCCATGTTGTGGACTTCCCCGTCAACCTCTTTTGGGTCTAATATCGTTGTCAATACAAGTGGAGCATCCATCTGTCCTCCTCTCTTATCTGGCAGGAATTTCTTAGAGAAGTTTAAAAACGCGTCTAAAAGCAAGAATAAAGCGTCTTCGTCTCCATCACATTGGAATGTGGATATATTATTGTTTATTATTACAGTATGGTATTTTTTAGCGTTTAATGAGTAAATAAATTCATCTTCTGCTTTTATTATTTCTACCTTTCTAACTGAACATAACCATCCAAATTCCCAATCACTTTCATCAATTTTCCATTTTTTATTTTTGTGCAACTCAAATATTTTCTGTTTTCTTTCTAAGGAAAATCCAATTTCTTTGAAGAATCTTTCATAATAGTATCCTGTTATATTTAATGCATAAACAACTGATTTTGGTGTTTCTTTGTCCTTTTCCTCATAGCATCTTCCTTCCCTTTCATCTGCATTTTTATCAACTGTCCAATATGTTTTAATTTTAAACCTATTCAATAGCAAATCAATATCTCCCAACAACCTTTTATTTGCACTATAAACTACAATTTTTGGTGTTGTTCTTAAAGCGATTCCATCTCCATCGAAATAAGATGATAACATTAATCTAACCTTTTCTTTTGGCAATTTAAATACAAAACTTGGAATTCTCTTTGATTTCTTTCCAATCTTCAATATTTTTGTAAAGAATAAATAAACAACTCTTGACGATAATGCTAATTTTCCATCTTCTTTATTTTCATAAACATTCACATCCCCAAATGCCTCTTTTATTGCATTCTTTATATTTTCTCTAATTTCTTCTTCTGAATTTGAGAAGGTTATCTGATAAATGCTTTTTGATTCCTTTGCATATCCCCCAGAGAGATAATAACCAATCAATTTTAATAATGGTTCAATTTTAATGATTCTTTTAATATACTCAGCATCTTCAACTGCAACATAGCAATCCTTCGGAACATCATCTATGGTTAGGTTTGATTTTTTTAGCAATTCCAATAATCTATCATAAGGAATTGTATCGCATCTTAAATAGTCGTTTAATTTTAACTCCCCAATTAATTTTTTATCAATATTATTTTTAATCCAATCACTAATTCCCCTAACTCTCAAAGTGCCCCAAAACTCTCTAAATTCATCTTTTGAGAATTCTTTTAATAAATCAAATGCCTCAATATCCTCTTCTTCAAACTCAATTTTTGGAATTAATATTAAGTCTCCTTCTTTAACATCCATTGCCAATTTTTTAACAAACTCTCCATTTTCATAAACCATAACGGGATGGTCAGGAGTTGTTGTAAAGTCCCTTCCATCGTCTGTATTTATTTTTATGAGATGATTTGGGGAAGGGATTTTCATAACTTCCTCAATGTCTGTTAGAACAACCTTTCTGTTTTCTCTATCAAAAGAATAAACTTTAACATTTTTCTTTGGTTTTCTTCTAATGAATGCGTCTTTTTCAAATACCTCTTCATTTTCATCAAACAACTCGTAGAGTTCTTTTAATGTTAGTCGCTCAATATTTCCATCAACATTAACTAAAATTTCAGTGTTTGGTGGGAAGCAGTTTCTCCTCTTTGATGCGTGGAAGTAGGGATGAGCATAACCGACATTTGCCTTACAATAACCAATAATCCTTCCAACCATTCCTGCAGAGGTGTGCGGAGCCATTCCTATAACCAAATGTCCAATTAAATCCTCTTTTTTCTTCACATTGTAGAATCTCTCTTTTTTATAGAATTTCTCTAACAAATCATCAATAAAGTTTGCAACATTTACAAAATACTCTGCACATTTCTCAGGCAAAATTACATCTTGTGGTTTTAACTCAACAACTTGCTCCCCATCAACTAAAGGATTCCCGTGGATATCTGTCTCATATCCCAACTCTCTCAACTTCTCAACGCTTACATTTATTTCATTTGGTTTGAAGTGAGTTATTGGCACATCCGTGCAGTCAAATCTTGTAGTCCCATCTTTAAATACATATACATTGTGCATTGCCCTCAAAATTGCCTTTTCCAAAGGCTCTACGATTTTTTCTCTTGAAGTCATACCTTTAATACACTTAACATCCCCTGGCTTGTTTATTTTTAATCTTTCCAATGCCTTATACCAATAATCTTTTAGTGGAGCCTTTATTTTTTCTGGACCTTTGAGTTCCACTTTTGTTCCACAGAATGGGCATGTTTTGTATAAACTTATTCTTCTACATTTTGGACATATCGCATAGGAAACATCAATATCATCAGTGTTTCCTTCCTCGACTGCCTTGTTTATCAACCTCACTTGCCCCCCTGCATTACCTATTGGGAAGAGACCATTGACCGGTGGCTTCATTTTCCTTGCCGCTGCCTTCTCTGGTCTTCCCATCCTTGCCCCAACATAGACATAGGCATTTCTCCTAATTTCAAATGGAGACAGCAAATTAATGAAATGCATACTATTCTTTGCCTTATTTAGTAATTCTCCCACATTTTCGACTAAATCTTTCTTATTTTCCACATCATAACCTAAGGAATATAGCAATGGATAATACTCTTCAATAATAACCTTCTTGTTTCTAACTAAGTGACAACATCCTATTAATTCCAAAACCCTCTTTGCCTTTTTATCAAAATCTACAACCCAAACATTTTTTCCATCAATTTTCTCTTCTTTACCTCCCAAAAGCCAACTTCTAAGTAATAATATATCTTCCTTTGAAACATCATGCCAGTGGTATGTATATCTTGGGTGAAGAGGGGTCTTTGTCTCTATGGCAAATTTCACAGCCTCTATTGGGTCTGGGTTCTTTATGAATTCCTTCTTATATGGGATGTTATTTGCTATCAAAATCTTCTCATACCACTCTTCACACCAACAACTTGGTATTAATGGGTGGTTGTTTTCTAAGAAATCCCCAAAATTAACCAAAATGTCTCCTAAGAATAAGATTTCCTCAACAGCATTCCTAACTTCTATCGCTTTCTCTATTGTATCAACCCTAATAACACTTCCATCTTTAAGTTTTACAATTGGTGGCTCTATGCTATCAACCGGAACTACACATGTAGCCTTTCCGGGTCTTTCGGTTTTTAGTTGAGTTCCAACAGCCATGAATTCATCAACCAAATACATCAACGCTGGATGAAAACCATCTGTTGCAAAGCCAGTGTTCCTACTTCTCCCATATCTCAACCTAAATCCACCAACCTTTGATGGGTGGGCAAAGACAGGCCTTCCTGCAATAACTTCACTTATAAACTTTTTGTTTGCTTCAATCTCAACATCATCATATTTTTTATCTTCTTCATCCTCCTCCTCTATGTTTTCATCGCTTTTTAATTCATCTTCTTCTTTTTCTTCCTCTTCTTTCTTACCTTTTAAATCTTTTAACCATTCCCAACCTTCAATACCTAACTTATCTACGTGCCTTAATATCTTTGGTGCCTTTAACAAAACCCCCTCAACCAAAACTAATAAAGCCCCTCCCCTTAGCTGGTTTGTCTCAACTCTCTCCAAATCCCTATGCCCAGAGACCTCAACATCATCTGTTGCCTCTCCAGTAATCTCAACTGGAATATTTTTTATTGCAGTCCTTATTTCATCTGCAGTTGGAGAATACTGGAAACTACCAACTTCTGATTGATATAAATCAACTTCTTCCACATATCTCTCTATCTCATCCTCTGTTGGTTTGTATCTGTCCAACCCCATTGCCTTCCTAACATAATCCCCAACTAAAACAGCTAACGCCTGTGCAGTCCCCCCTGCACTCCTAATAGGCCCTGCAAAATAAAGAGCAAGATACTCGCTCCCATCAGAGTTCTTTTTTATTTTAACTTGGGCAATCCCTTCCAATGGAGCAGCAACAATACCCTCTGTTAAGACAGCCAATGCTGTCCTCACTGCCTGTTCTGCAGCTTTCTCTCTATCAAATTTTCCAAACTTGCCCTCCACAATTTCCTTTGCAATCTCTAATGCCGCTGGCTCTTTACCCATTTCTTTAACTAATTCTCTAATTCTCTCAGCCACGCCTTTTGGCCCTACCAGTCCCTCAACCCTATCCGCCATATCATTCGCTAATGGAATTTCAACTTCATCTACTGGATCTAAACCCATTTTTCTACATTCTTCTGCTATTTTGTAAATTCTCTTGACTTCATTTACAATATCATCAAAGTATTTTTTCATTTTTTCAGAGCATGCGACATGAACCATAATCATCCCCATGACTATTAATGATGAGCATGATGTTTAGAAATTATGTTGTTGGTGTATATGTGTGTTTTTGTCATTCATTAATTTGTTAATTTAAATATATAAATTTATATTTTGAAAAAATTCATGGCTGATTTTAACATAAAAATCAAAAAATCTTAAAAAATTAATAGAAAAATTTCCATCCTAAGGGTGATTTTAACGGAAGTGATGCAATCATAGAACTAATTAAGAAGTATGCAACCCTTCATCCCCCTAAGGCTCTAATTGAAACTTTTAAAAAAAGTTTCATCAAAAGGGATGCATTGCTTCGCTTCGCTCAGCAATGCCTCTTTTAGATAAATATAAAATTTCCACCCCTAAGGGTTGATTTTAACTTGATTTTGTTTTATTTTTGATATTGATTTTATCGCTATTTCCATCCCCCTAAGGGTCTGATTTTAACTGCCATGGTATTTCGGTTTCAATTTCACAGAAATTTCCATCCCCTAAGGGTCTGATTTTAACTGTTAATTTACTTTTTAAAATCAGACCGCTGTGGGATATTTCCATCCCCCTAAGGGTCTGATTTTAACGGATATAATGATTTCAAAATTTTAATCTGACGGAAAATTGATTTCCATCCCCCTAAGGGTCTGATTTTAACTATTTAACGATAAAACTATAAGAAGATGTTACGACTAATTTCCATCCCCCTAAGGGTCTGATTTTAACAAGATTTGTATGGATTTCATAATAAACAAGTGTGAAAATTTCCATCCCCCTAAGGGTCTGATTTTAACACATCAATGCCATAATCTTTGAACCAATTTACAATATTTCCATCCCCCTAAGGGTCTGATTTTAACAGGACAATATTTTGCTCTTTTTCCTATATAAAGGTTTCTATTTGCTTCTTTTTGGGACGTTAATTTTCAAAGGGGTATTAACAGTGTTCATTTATATACCTCTGCACTTCCCTAAAAATCGTTTAAATTCGAAATAATTTTTTAAAATCTATTTAAATCGTTAAATAAACCCTATCAATCGGGGAAAATTTGAAATAATTCCTATTATTCCTTAAAATCCAAAAATCTCAATAAATCCTTAAATTTAAATATGCAAATCTTTCAAAATAAAGCACCCTCCGAAATTTGATAAAAATCCTTAAAATTAAAAAATATTGCCTGAAAATTTAGTAAACTAAAAAATAAAAATTTTTAGCGAGATACGTTTTTACATTTATTCCATAATTAAAGATGCATTTGACCAACAAACTTAAATATAACTTATATATATTATAACTTTAGAGATTGTTAAAATTGGAATTAATTTTGGTTTGGGTTTTTGGTTTTTGTTGTGCATGTTTTTGACATAAAGATTTTTAGGCATCAAATTTTTTCTATTAAAATATATAGGCAGTATTTAAATGTTTTTGCATAAACATGTTGCGGGGTGATACCAGATGTTTGCACCAAAGAAATTAACTCCTGAGGAAAAATTGCAACAAATCGCTATGATGTTGGATGAAATCATCAACGATACAACAGTTCCAAGAAACATAAGGGCTGCTGCTGAAAAAGCAAAAGAAACTATTTTGAAAGAAGGAGAAGAGCCAATTGTTAAAAGTGCAACTGCAATCCAAATTTTAGATGACATAAGTGATGACCCAAACATGCCTTTACACACAAGAACCCAAATTTGGAGTATTGTAAGTGAATTAGAGACTGTCAAAAATGAGTAAATTCTCTATTTTTGACTTAGTGTATTTACTATGAGGTTTAATTTTGCTACTTCTTCAAGAACCTCTATTTTTATATATGCGTCTATTAAATCCTTGCCCAAACAAACAACACCATGATTTTTTAAAATAATTACATCCTCATCTCTTTTTGCAACTTCCTCTGCAAGTTTCAAACTTCCCGCCTCAAAGTAATCTACATACCCAATCTCTTTTAAAAATATCTCTGCCTCAGGAGTTAAAAGTTCTATTTTTTTATCTGCAATTGAGAATGCAGTTGAATACAATGAATGGGCATGTATTATTGCATTTATATCTTCCCTCTTCCTATATAGATTGAGGTGCATATTTATTTCAGATGTTGGTTTTCCTTTTATTACTTCCCCATCAATATTAACAACGCATATATCTTCCTCTTTCAAAAAACCTAAAATAGAACCAGTCGGTGTTACATAGACCAAGTCCTCTTCCCTAACCGAAACGTTCCCTCCACTGCCGACCAAATACTTTCTCTCATATAATTTGTGACATATATCCACAAATAACTTAGCATCCATTCTCATCACCTAAGATTAAAAACAAAATACATAAATATTCCAAATACTGCCAGATAAAACACCAAATTTAATAACAATAAAAAATATTTTATCCTTTTTAATTCCTTTGCAATATCATTGAGCATTTTTATATACATGGCAACTAAAAACATGGAATTTTGTTTGGAAAATTCCTGTATCTTTTTATCTACCTTTTTTTCACTTTCTTTCATTTTTGCATCAATCCGTTTCTCAAGTTCAACCATTTTTTTACTTAGCAGTTCCAGTTTTTCCTCGATATCATCCATAACAACCACTTCACAAAAATAATAAAAAATTAAAAATTTTAAAACCAAACCCAAAATTTAATTTTTAGATATTGAATCTAAATCAAAGACAAGTGGTATTAACTCATCTAAGGTTTTAACTGGAATTATTTCTATCCCTTCAGGGTCTATAACATCAATCATATTTGCCTCAGGTATAATAACCCTCTTAAATCCATACTCCTTTGCAGCATTTATCTTTTCATTAATTCCCCCAACTGCAAGAATATTGCCACTCAAATCCAAACTTCCAGTTATAGCAAAGTCTTGCTTTAATGGAATCTCTAACAATGCTGAGATTATGCTTAAGCAAGCTGCTGCTGTTGCACTATCCCCGTCAATTTTTGAGTAAGATTGGCTAAATTGGATATATATCTCTTTTGATGTTAAGTCAATATCCTTCTTAGGTAACGGTAATTTTCCTTCTGCAATAAGTTTTTTTGATAATGCTGACGCAAGGGTTATGGAATGCTTTGCCAAGTCCCCAGATATGTTTAGGAGGTGAGTTCCTGGATTCTTTGAATCTACTATTTGTGTAATGATTTTTGTTACATCTCCCAAACCATCTTCCCCAAGCACAGCAAGACCATAGATAATTCCAACTTTTGGTTCATCATTTGGAACGATGTGTTTGTATCTTTTAAAGTCTCTTAAATATTCAAGTGCTACTTGTTTTGATAAACTGTAAATTCCACTTTCTATAACCTTTCTAACGTGCTCTGCTGTAATGTAAACCTTTTTGTTGCTATTTCCAATACTCTTATACTCATCCTTTTCTATATTGCCTTTAATCTCCTCTATATCCTTACCAAGAGCAATATCATTTGCCATCTTAATAATGTTTGATAATTTCCTCAACCTCAATGTCAATTTATCCCTTGAACCTGCCAATAATTGGGCAAGTTTGACAATTTCACAGCACGCATCATAGGTCATTGGATTTAAGTTGTTATTTCTTATCTCTTGGACAATAAATTGCAATAATTTATCCCTATTTTCTAAGGTATTGTCCATTTTGTTCTTTAGGACTATCTTATAGTCAATCCTATCCAATAATGGGGCTCTTAAATTGTGAACGTCATCCATGTTCCCAGACATTATTAAGATGAAATCACATGGTATTGGGTTAGTTTCGACTGTTGCTCCACTTGAATTTGGGTTTCTACCACTAATTTGAAGTTGTTTATCTTGGAGAGCTGTTAAAATATAATCTTGAACTTCAAGTGGCATGGTTTTTATCTCATCTACATACAAAATTCCTTTATGTGCCTCGTGAATCGCTCCAAGGACTATTCTTTTGTGTGGAGGGGTTCCAAGTGGTGGTCTTCCCCCTAATGGACAGTGCTTAACATCTCCAAGTAATTTTGTTACGTTGTATGCACTTGCTCTCACAAGTGGTCTTTTTTTGCACTCATATAACACAACTGGTTTTAAATCCGCTGGGTTTATAGCATTTGGCATTGATGATTTTGTAGCTCCAAGAACTCCTAAGAAAATAGATACAAAGGCAATTAAAGAACCAACAATTGCCACAATTGCTATGGTAGCGAGCATTTTACTCTCTGGTAGTCCCCCCATCAACCATGATAAGATTACAGTAAATGCTATCATTATTAAAAATAAAGTCATCAAACTTGGTGGCTGTGTAGGGATGCTTATTTTTTCCTCTTTAGTATCTTCCTTATATTCTCCCTCTATAAGTTCTACTATTGGCTTTTCTGGATTTTTTAAATTTGGTTTTGCTATTATGGTATATGGTGTAAAGTTATCAAATTCATCCAATATTTCCCCAACTGCCTTAACTATCATTGACTTTCCTACTCCAGGATCTCCTAAAAGGAGGACATGCCTTTTATTTTTAACTGCACTTAACACTACTTTAACCGCCTCATCTTGACCAATAACTTGGTCTATTAACCTTGGTGAAGGTTCAGGCAATTCCTCTGTAGTCTTAAACTTAACTGAAAATACTTCCATATATTCCACCTTAAATAAATTGAGCGAAAATTTATGGTTTTCGCAGCTCTCCGCTTCGCTACGATAAGCGTAAATTTTTTAAGATTAACATCTAACAAAAAATAGTGTTAATTATCTTAATCAAATATTCAACAAAATTGTCTGCACATCGTCTAACCTCATCAGACAACGGCTTATCAAAATCTATGATTTTTGGCTCTATACCTATTACTATTATTTTGGTATTTATAGATTTCTTAATGTACTTAACAATTATTGACAATGGCAATGCATGTGTGGAAAATCCAACATCTGCAATATCTTCTGGATTTATTACCTTTATTGTTCCAATTTCCTCATTCATCAATGCAGCATCAACCATTATAATGTGTGTTGGGCTTTCTCTCTTCAAAACATCTGTAAAGTTTTCTGGAACGGTTCCACAGTTTAATAAAATAATATTTTCACTGATTTTTATAACTTCACTATTAATGTCATTAACGTCTTTTCCAAAGCGTTTGGCAATTTCTTTAACAATATATATTCCAACTCCATCATCACCTTTCATCTCATTTCCTATCCCCATTATAACCAACTTTTCACAATTTTCCAAAAATTCTTTCAATCCTAACGCTTCCATCACAACACCTAAAAAATTTATAGCAACAATTAAGTGGAAAATTATAATGTGGGAAATTTTTAACTTTATTATATGCCTTCTTAAAATTTTGAATAACATTCATCATAACCTAAATTATAAAATCCCTACTAACTTTAAAAGTTTCATTTAAAAGTTTATATATCATTGCAATAGTATTAGCAAATACAACAAAAATTGACAAAGGTGGAATCATGATAATAATACCTGGCTCAAACTCACAGGATTTAGCATTTAGAGTAGCAAAGTTGACGAATTCAAAATTGGCAAGAGTTGAGAGCAAAAGGTTCCCAGATGGAGAGATTTATGTTAGAGTTCATGATGATGTAAAAGATGAGGACGTTGTTATAATCCAAACTCAAAATAGGCAAAATGACGGTATTATTGAGACAATTTTGCTTTGTGATGCTTTGAGAGATGAAGGGGCAAATAGCATAACTGTTGTTGCTCCTTATTTAGCCTATGCAAGACAGGATAAAAAGTTCAACCCAGGGGAACCAATCAGCATTAGGGCATTGGCAAAAATCTATTCAGATATTTGCGATAAATTAATAACAATAAACCCACACGAAACACACATTGAGAGGTTCTTTGAAATACCGTTTATTTATGGGGATGCAGTCCCAAAATTAGCTGAGTATGTAAAAGATAAGTTAAACAACCCAATAGCTCTCGCTCCTGATAAGGGTGCAATCGAGTTTGCAAAAACAGCAGCAGAAATATTGAATTGTGAATATGATTACTTAGAAAAAACAAGAATCTCCCCAACTGAAATACAAATAGCCCCTAAAAATTTGGATGCTGAAGGTAGAGATGTGCTTATAGTTGATGATATTATCTCAACAGGAGGAACAATGGCAACAGCAATAAAATTATTAAAAGAGCAAGGGGCAAAGAAAATCATAGCGGCATGTGTCCACCCTGTTTTGATTGGAGATGCGTTAAATAAATTATACGCAGGAGGGGCTGATGAGGTTGTAGGAACTGATACCTTCTTATCAGAAGTTAGTAAAGTAAGTGTTGACGATGTAATTGCAAAATTGTTGAGATAATTCTTATTTAATTAACTCCATAAATCTTTTTGCCAAATCAACATGTTTTTTTGAACCTACTTTTTTTATTATTTTGAAGTATTTTTCCATATCTTTTTTCATTGCCTCTCTATCATCATTTTTCATTATTATTTTTTCATTATTTAGTCGAGAGTAAATGACTGCCATCTCAACCAAAAGTCCATCTGCCCTGTTGTAGGGTGTTATTATATTGTTCAATTCTTTCTCAAATACAATTTCCCCGTTAACAACCATAAGTTTTGACTCTCCAAAGTTGTCTCTCTTTGTTATAAATTTCCTTTTGTTTATTTTAACAACAAAAATTTTGTATGCATTTTTTAAATAAGGTAATTCTTTGCCATTCCAATCCAAATAACCATAATCATCCTCATCGTCCAAAACCGCCTCTGCAATATCTATTGGATGGCAAACATTTACTACAAAATAATCATCATTTTTTAGGTTTTCATATGTATGAGAACCCTCAAACAAATGCAATACTACTTCCTTTTCTTTATCGGAGCGAAGCGTAGAGTTGCAAAATCCTTCGGATTTTGCTCTAAAATAAATGCCTATCGGTGCTTTATTCTTTTTCCCAGATGTTATAACAACCTCATGTATCATAATATCCCTTATTCTATAGTGTTCCTAAAAAAAGTATTTTGCAATAACTATAGTTGTTCGCCAATTTTTTGCACGGATTTAGATGCAATCAAATTTTTTAAAGGTAATAAACTATATTGCAAAATTCCAAATAAAGGTTAATTATCCCTTATAATTTAATGAGGATTTAGTGCATTTGTAAGGCGAACAACTATACTCAAGAGAAAATAAAGGTTTCATTTTGAATTATAGACATCTCCAACCTTTAACTTGCTTATTTTAATAATCCCCTCAATATTCAACTCTCCAGCAGACAAATCAACATAAGAGCCATTGCTCAAGATAATCAACCAATGTGTGTTCCCATTTTTCTCGTATTTTATAATATCTTTAATAGTAACCTTTTTAATACTCTCAGTTCCCCCATTTTTTATAAATGAGGAGTATTCATCATAGGAATTAAATATTTCAACGTCTCCAGTTTCCACATCAACTAAAACTATCTTTGAAATACCCCCTCCTGATTTTGGGATAATTATATATCTCCAATATAATTTACCATCCACAAATATCGGCAATGGTTCAACAATTTCAAACTTATCCCAATCGTAAGTTGGGAGGGATTTTTGCACGTAATCCATGCCTTTTATAGGCCCTATTTTTGGATCACTAAATTTGTATTGCATAATATTTCCATCCATGCCTATAACATAGATTCTTGAAATTCCATAAGCCCTACCATACGGTTCAACTGCAAGTACCCAATATGGTTTTTTATCTACCATAATTAGGTATGGTTGTTTATTCTCATCAGAATCAACTAACTCAATCTCATTTTCATGCTTAAACCAGAGATTTAATATATTTGCTATTGGGGATGATTTCCAATAGTTTTGGGACTCCACAATCCTCCTTGCCAAACTTTCTGGAAATATTGGGGAATCCCCAAATCTCTTCAGTGCCTCTTCTTTTGAGTAATATCTTATATTTCCTTCTTCATCCAAAACAACAATCCCACTCCAATATGGAGTTGTATAGAATCCATGGAACCTATATTTTATTTGTGGAACTATTGTGTATATTTTATTTTCTTTAACAACAACTCTCGGCTTTCCATAGTCAGCAAAGTAATCAACCCTATACAACTTCCAATAAAGGTTATCAGTGATTAATTGCCCTGGAGTGTACTCAATATTTTTCTCCTCCCTTATCACAACTCTCTCGGTTGTGTTAACTGGAATCATAAAGATACCTTTTGATTTGAGTATTACCCTATTAAATAACCCATCCGGCTCTAAATATGCAAACCAAAACATGGAGTTGTTGAATGTTGTTATATGAACACTGTCTATTGTGTATCTTGGATATTCTAATGATGAGATCATATATGTCTCTGCAACCTTTTTTGGCAATATTCTTAAAAATCCTCCCCCATTATCAAACTCTAACCCATCAAAATTCTCAATATCTTTTGGAATATTTTCCTTTTGGAGTGTCGTTAATGAATATGCATTTGCTATATAGAGCACTGGCGATAAAACAACAAAATACCCTAAAATGAGCATTAGGATGGTATACATAATTCTGTTAATTTCTCTCTGCCTATATGCTAAGAATACGATAATTCCCACGACTAAAAAACCTAACTCAATTGTTGATGGATTCTTATAAAAAAACATGAAAAAAGGATGAAGTATTGGAGAGATAGCATACAATAAAATTAACCCCAATATCACAAAAATTAGTGTATAAAGTTTCTTTTTTAAGTTTAATTGCATATTATCCCCCCAATTTGTTGGCTATCCTTAAAATTCTATTAACTTCTTCTTCCTTTGCTCTAAATGTTACAATATATTTTCCATTTTCCTCAATCTTCTCTATAATTTCGGTGTTTTCATATAAGTATGATATTAATTTCATATCTGACGTTTCCACAACTCCAATGCTTGCGTTTAACTTTTCTAAAATTAGTTCAATAAGCTTATCTATATTGATGTGGTATTTTGCTGAGACAAATATGGGGCTCACTATATACCTCTCCAATGACGTTAAAATCTCTTTTTTCTTTTCCTCATCTATCTTATCACATTTATTAAACACTGTTATTATTGGAGCACTGCAACCAATCTTACTCAAAATTTCGTAATTTGTCTTTAACTTCCTCTCGATATCTTCAATGCTATCAGATGCATCAACAACAATCAAAATTAAATCACTCTCTGCACTTTCCTCAATAGTTGATAAAAACGCCTCAATCATAAACGGTGGCAAATCCTCCATAAATCCAACTGTATCAGTAACTAAAATTTTCCTTGGGGCATTTTTTATGGCCCTCGTTGTTGTGGTTAATGTTGTAAATACCTGGTTTTTTGATGTTTTATTTTCCCCTGTTAAAGCATTCAACAAACTTGTTTTTCCAGCGTTTGTGTAGCCAATTAACCCAACAACCTCGAACTTTTTCCTCTTCTTTCTTAGACGTTTCCTATGCTCCCTGATCTTTTTTAATTTTTCCTTTATGATGGCAATTTCCCTCTTTATTTTGTTGTAGTATTTATTAACCTCATAGTCCCCATATCCTCCAAATCCTGGCCTCTCCCCCAATTTTGCCAATCTAACCTTTTCTTTTGCTTGGGGTAGTTCATATTGAAGTTCTGCCAACCTAACTTGCAACTGTGCTTCTTTTGTATGGGCATGCTTGTAGAATATCCTCAAAACTAATTCAACCTTATCTATAACTTCAACACCAAATTTCCCAGCCAAGTTGTATTTTTGGGTTGGGGAAAGTCGATTATCAAAAATCACAATCTCTATGTCCTTTTCTTTTATCTTCTCTACCAATTTCTCCACTAATCCACTACCTATCTGATACTTTGGATGTGGAGGGCGGACTTGGACTACACACTCAACTGGTTCATACAAAACACTCGCCAATTCCTTCAATTCCTCAATATTTTTCCTCTCGCTAAATTCTTTTCTTAAAATTAACATTGCCCTTTTCCTTAACACGTTTATCATCCGCTGTGATATTTTTTGTTTATTTTTATGCTATCAAGTTATCAACATCATTAACAAAAATATATTATTATATTATTTATGTTATGTTTAGAGTTTATTAATTTTTCAACATAAAAAGAAGTAAAAATTTTGTTTTAAAAATAATTTTTTAAGTGATAATTGGTGATAACATGAGTATGAAAGCAACTGCCATAGCATCTGCATCTGGAACAATCATAAATGCCATAGCCACTGGAAAGGGTTCAGCATTTGGGATAAACTTGAAGGTTAAAGCAACAGTTGAACTTTTTGATGATGGGAAAAATAAAATTGAAGGAATTGTTAAAGATAACCCAAAAGTCAAACCAAATTTGATTAAAAGATGTGTGAAGAATGTTTTAGATTATTTTGGGCTAAATTACTCTGCAAAAGTGGAGACAGAGACGCAAATTCCAATAAAATCAGGATTGAGTAGTAGTAGTGCAACATCAAACGCCGTTGTGTTGGCAACTTTTGCAGCATTGGGGGAAAAGATAGATGATGAATTAGTTTTAGATTTGGGGATAAAATCATCATTTGATGAGAAACTAACTGTTACTGGAGCTTATGATGATGCAACTGCCTCTTATTATGGTGGAATTACAATAACAGACAACATTGAAAGGAAAATTCTAAAAAGGGATAAATTTAAGGATGATTTAAAAGTTTTAGTTTTAATTCCAAACCTAAAAAAGAACGTTGATGTGAATAGGATGAAACTTTTAAAGGATTATGTTGAAGTTGCCTTTAATGAATGTCTAAACGGAAACTACTACAGAGCTTTGTTTTTAAATGGGATTTTATATGCGTCTGCCTTAAACTTCCCAACAAACATTGCAATAGAAGCAATCGAAAACAACGCAGTAACCGCAGGTCTCTCTGGAACAGGGCCATCATACATTGCATTGTGCTATGAGGAGGATGTTGAAAAAGTAAAAAAAACCCTTGAAAAATACGGGAGAGTTATATCATCTGAATTAGATTATGGAGGGGCTGAAGTGATTGGTTAGCGTATAGGTAAAACACAATACCCAACAAAACAACCATCCTCGTTATTTCATTGGTAGCTCCCAAAACATCACCATTAACACATCTGAAATGTTTATTTGCCACTCTTGCTATATATCCTCCAGTTAATATTGCCAAAATTACGCATAAAACCCCCAACTTTCCAGCCAATGGGAATACTATGAGCAAAGTCAGCATTAATCCCATAACAATAAATTTTTCATCACTCTTTTTTACAAAATATCTTCCAGTTCCTTCACTACATGGTGTTCCACAGCATGCACATGCCAACATTCCCAATCTTGAGCAAATCTCAGCAATTAAGATATAAACTACTGAAAATTCAATAGCATAAATAATAGCGAATATAGAGATTAATTCCACAAAAAATACAAAAATCAATCCTCCTATACCCATATAAACATCCTTCATAACTTCTAACTTCCTTTTTGGAGAACCCATCAACATCCATGCATCCCCAAAATCCGCTAAACCATCAACATGATGAAACCCCTGCACATAAAGTAAAAAGAACATCACAATAATACCAACAATGGTCGATGGGAAAATATAACTCAGAATATACGCTAACAATGCCCCAAATCCACCAATAATTAATCCAATAATTGGAATTATAAAGAAATACTCTGCTATCTTCTCAAAATCAAAATTTTCAGTCCCTATTGGTATTCTTGTCATAAAGGCGATGAGATTCCTGATATCTTCAATCATGGTTTCACTTTTTGTATTCTTATATTGAAAATCAACCATTCCTAAAACCATGTCAGAAAATGGTTTCACTTTTTTATGCTTATTTTTTTATGTTAATTATTCATTTTTTTCTATCAAATTTTTTACTATATCAACTATCTCTGGCAATTTGGTAACCGTATAATCACTCTCCCCCTCCATATCCTTATACTTTCCTTTTAAAATTCTTATAGTTGTCATTCCAAGTTCTTTTGCAGGTTTTATATCCTTATCAACCCTATCTCCAACATAAATAACCTCTTCTGCCTTCAACCCCATCTTTTTCAATCCAAACTCAAAAAATTCCAAATGTGGCTTTCCCAATCCATACTCTTCTGATGTAACAACAACGTCGAAAAATGGATGAATCCCTAACCTTATAAGTTTTTCCCATTGTTTTATTGTTATTCCATCAGTAATAACCCCCAATTTTAACCCCATTTTCTTTAATTCTATCAATGTTTTTATTGTGTCTGGGTAGGGCCTTAATAAAGCAAATTTCACATTATGGTAGGTGATTATCCCCATGCAGATGATTTTTGGGTCATAATAACCCATAACTGCCTTTACCAAATCATCAAAATGCTTTCCATAATTAGAACCCTTATCTTTTATAATCTTTTGTAAGATTTTGTACGCCTCTTCCTCAGTAGTTTTTAAACCAGCATCTATCATGGATTTTATTGCTTCTCTCCTTGCTATATCAACAAAATTTGAAGAATCATATAGAGTATCATCTAAATCAAAAAATATTCCTTTTATCATAATTTCACCGTCTGCTAAGCAAAATTAAAGAGGTAATAATTCAAATAAGTATAATTGTCTTTTTAATTTCATTGAAGATTTTAGTCATCGAACCGTTAGGTTCGAGCAGTGAAATCTTTGATTTCGCCTAATCGAAGCGAAGCTTCGAGCAGTGAAAACTCCACAGGAGTTTTTGCCTAATATTTATTATTTTCCTCCTCTTTTAACCTTCTCTTCAACCATCTTAAATAAACCAACGAAATCATCATTTTCTGTAACAGGAACTACAATTAGACCTAATTTCCTATGCCTTTCTATCCAATCCTCATCGTACGCAGGCACATCTATTTTTATTGGTTCATCTGTTGGATTTCCTACGATAACATTCCTGTATGGGAATGGCTTTGCCTCATCTTCACTATATGGCATTACTGTCTCTCTAATATATCCTCCAAGAGCCATTGTAAGTTTTGGAAGGAGCACCATCTTAGGCATAATTCCACCATCGCTAAATTTATAGTTGTGTTTCTACTTCAAGCTTTTTTCGATACTTTATTTATACTTCTAAATTTTTTAAGTATCTTTCTTCTGCAAACATATATTGGTTATCATTATAATATTTGAATATATAAATTAAAAATAAAATATAAAATAACAAAAACTAAAATTAAAAAATATGGGGATGAAGGAAATTTATTTCTCAAATTCTATGTAGTCAATTGCATGCTTGAAGATAAGCATGTTCTTTATTTCATTGTCTTTCATAACGGTTGCCATAATCTCGTAGTTTGAGACACCTGTAACCTTTGCATCTAAAACTTCTCCATTCCTTAAGTATATTCTAACATTTTTACCAACAAATCTTCTTGCATACTCAAAGTTTGGTATTTGCTTAGGTTTTCTACTCTTATTCTGCTTCATCATAATATCCCTCACTATTCAATAGTATGATTGGTTTATATACTTTTTGCTTTTAATGATGATATACTTCATCTTTTTTATTTTTATTCTTTTTTCTCTTTTTTGTCTTCCACATATATAAATTTGTAATTTTTAATATACCATTCCAACAACACATAATAACAATGAAGATATATTCAATCATAAGATTTCCATCCCACTATACTCTAATTGAAACTTTTAAAAAGTTTCATCAAAAAAATAAAAAAATAAACAAAAATTTTAAGGAAAAATTGATAAAAATAATTTTAAAACCTTAAATAGTCAAAATCTCAGTAAATTGATAAATCCAAATTTATAAAATTATCTTAAAATGCGTGAGATTCGCGATTAAAATTAAAAAATAAAGATAAAAAACCCTTTAAATCAAAAAAATAAAAACTTTCAACAAGGATAAACATTTGAAGTTTAAAAATCCAACTTAATAATTTTCCACTTATTAATGTTCAGGACTATAAAACTACTTACTTTTTACCCTTCTTCTTTTTCTTTTTTAATGTTTTTACACCTTTAGCAGTTCCAACCAAAACTTTATCCACTTTTGTAAAGATACCGTTTTCAACAACCCCTGGGATACTGTTGAGTTCTTTTTCAAGTTTTTCAGCATTATCTATATCCATACTAACATCTATAATCATATTTCCATTATCAGTGATGATAGGACCTCTTTTCCTCTCCCCTAACCTTATTGTTGGATTTCCTCCCATATTTATAAGTTCCTTAATTACTACTGAATAAGCAAAAGGCACGACTTCTACTGGTATTGGGTATTTCTCACCTAATTTATTAACCAATTTGGATTCATCAACAATAACGACAAATTCCTTTGCAGAATAGTCAACAATCTTTTCTTGTGTATGGCAACCTCCCCCGCCTTTTATTAAATAGAGTGTATCCTTTTCTACCTCATCCGCTCCATCTACTGCTATATCCACATCATACTCATCGAGAGATACCAAAGGAACACCATATTGTAACGCCAACATCCTCGCTTCAAATGACGTAGGTACACCAAAAACAGTAAGTTCTTCCTCTTGTATCCTCTTACCAAGCTCCATAATAAAGAGCCCTGCTGTTGAACCTGAACCTAAACCAACAACCATCCCATCCTCTATTAATTTTGCTGCTTCTTTTGCAACCAATGACTTTGCATTTTCCATAATATCACCATGATTATTTTTGTTCGTTTTAATTGATTACTTTGGAATTTTAATATCACTTTAGTTTCCCAATACTTATTAATGTATCTTATTTAAAATCAGATTAAATATGACATTAGAATTTAAAATTGTTTGTAATATTCATTCGTCGAGAAACTATGCCATGCATTTATTTTTATAATTTTTCGTTTATAGTGCAAATTTGAAATATACTGTTGGTAAATTTTTAATGATTGTAGAATTATTTCAAATTCTAATGAAGGATAACGACTATTTAAAAATTCATTAACGTATAAATATAATGGCAAAACCCAAAGGGTTTTGCCGCATATATTTCGCACACAACTATAAATAGACAATACATTTAAATAAAAAATACATAATTACAATACTTTTGTAATGTCCGCATTTCTATTTTATACTACCTAATAAATACTGACCTAACTATCAAAGTGGCACAGTTAAATTTAAATAATACATAATTAAAACTTTGATAAGCTAATTATAGTTAACTGGAGATAAAATGAATGATGCAAAGACACAACTCGAAGCCATTAGAAAACGAATTGATGAGATTGACGAGGAATTGATAAAACTAATGGCTGAGAGAACGAATTTTGCAAAAGATATTGCCATGTTAAAAAAAGCTTTAAATATGCCAATAAATGACAGTAAACGAGAAAAAGAAGTTTATGAAAAAACACGAAAATTATGCAACAAATACAACTTTGATGAAGAAATTGGCGTAAAAATCATTAAAATACTCGTTGAGCATAATAAAGCTATACAATCTAAATACCTAAAAAAATAAAAATTATTAAACAAATATACTCCATGCAAAAAATGCACAAAATCATGAGGGTGATACATTGGGAAGGATTAGGCAATCATTCATAAAGAGAATTGGAGACGAGTTAATTGAGAAATACAAAGACAAATTCACAACAGACTTCGAGACTAACAAAAAAATTGTCCAAGAAGTAGCATTAATTTCCACAAAAAGATTAAGAAACAGAATTGCAGGATATATAACCCACAAAATGAAACAAATGAGTCAATAAAGAGGAGATTTTTATGCGAGGGGTTTTTCCTGCAATTATAACCCCCTTTAAAAATGGGGAGATTGATTTTGAAGGATTAGAAAAGAACATAAATTTTTTAATTGAAAATGGCGTTAGTGGGATTGTAGCCGTTGGAACAACAGGAGAGTCCCCTACGCTATCCCATGAAGAGCACAAAAAGGTTATAGAAAAAGCCGTAGAAATAGTAGATGGAAGAGTAACAGTTATTGCAGGAGCTGGCTCCAATTCCACAGCAGAGGCAGTTGAACTTTCACAGTTTGCAGAGGATGTTGGAGCAGACGCAGTATTATCAATAACTCCCTATTACAACAAACCAACACAAGAAGGGTTAAAAAAGCACTTTGGAACCATTGCAGAAAGCATTAACTTGCCTATTATCCTCTACAATGTTCCATCAAGGACAGCAGTAAACTTAGAGCCGTCAACAGTAAAATATTTGGCAGAAGAATACAGCAACATAACAGCAATAAAAGAGGCAAATCCAAACCTCTCACAAGTATCAGAGATTATAAGGGAATGTAATATAACAGTCCTATCTGGAAATGATGAGCTCACTTTACCAATCATCGCCCTTGGCGGTAAAGGAGTTATTAGTGTCGTAGCAAATATTGTCCCAAAAGAGTTTGTTGAAATGGTTGATTATGCATTAAAGGGAGAGTTTGACAAGGCAAGAGAGATACACTATAAGCTATACCCATTAATGAAGGCAATGTTTATTGAAACCAACCCAATCCCAATAAAAACTGCTATGAACATGCTTGGAATGCCATCTGGAGAGTTAAGACTGCCTCTCTGCAAGATGAAGGAAGAAAATAAGAAAAAGTTGGAAGAAGTTTTGAAAAACCTTGGGCTTTTGAAATAATTGGTGATTTTGATGGTTGATATCGAAAAGATAAAAAAAGAAGCAGATGAAATTATTAAAGAATTTTCAAAGGTTCTTGAAAGTTTTGAATTGGATGAGGAAGAAACCTACTACATCCTTGATACAAAAAATGTTTTAAGAACTGACGATGAACCATCTTTAGATGAAAACTTTAGAGATGATGTTTTAAGCATAGCTCCAAAAACAAAAGACGGATACGTTGTTGTTGAAAAGGGTAAGTGGAGCAATTAACCCATCCAAAAAGTATTTGCAGTAGGAACGTCTAAGAGGGGATGTTGAGTACAGAGAGGCATCTTATCTGTTCCAAACCGAAAAATTTGGGTAATGAAATCCCGAAAGATTTCATCTTATTGATCAAACTTTTAGTAAAAGTTTGAACTTAAATATATAAATATCAGTTCAGTAAATTAAACATAAAAACCAAAAACTAAAAGGAGGCTGGGACTATAAAGAGGAGTTCAAGAAGATGGAAGAAAAAAGGTAGAATGAGATGGAAATGGTACAAGAAGAGATTAAGAAGAATGAAAAGAGAGAAAAGACAGAAGAAATAATTAAAACTCCTATTTTATTTCGATTTGTTGTACCTTATCTTTTTTATAATTAATTTCAATTGTTTTGTATAGTTTTATAAACAACATAATTGAAATATTTATATATTTAAATACAATTGTCCAATAAATAATGGAAAACAATAATAAAAAACTAAGATCAAAAATAATAAGATTAAATTAGAGCAGCATGTTTATTCCTTCCATAACTGCCATTACAGACGCCATTATAATATCTCCGTGGGACTTTCTAACCTCTACGACCTCACTTCCTCTCCTCAACTTAACAACAACCTCTATCAACGCATCAGTTCCTCCACTCATTGCCTCAACTCTATATTCTTCCAACCTTATATCTGCAACTCCACTTATTGCCTTCTTAACTGCATTTATTGCAGCGTCAACTGGACCAACACCATAGGACGTCTCTATTAAATGTTTGTCCTCTCCAGCAAAGTGCAATTTTACAGACGCTATTGGGGTTATTTTATTTCCAGATACAACAGTCAATTCATCCAATTTTATTTTTTCCTCTGCATGTTTTCCAGTAACTTCGTTAACTATTGCTTTCAAATCAATATCAGAGATATATTTTCCTAAATCCCCAAAGTGCTTAACTTTCTCATATATTTCATTTAATTGCTCTTCACTTACCTCTATTCCCATTAAGTTGAGTTTATACTTCAATGCTGCCCTTCCGCTGTGTTTCCCAAGTATAATTCTCCTTCTATTACCAACAAGTTCTGGCTGAATTGGTTCATAAGTCTGGGTATTCTTGATTAACCCATCAACGTGTATTCCTGCCTCATGAGCAAATGCATTATCTCCAACTATTGCTTTATTTGGAGGTACTGGAAGTTTCATTAATCTTGAGACTACCCTTGAGGTTTCGTAAAGTTTCTCTGTTTTTATATTTGTTTCATAACCATAGAGAACTTGCAATGCCATAACAACTTCTTCTAAGGAGGCATTTCCTGCCCTCTCTCCTACTCCATTCACAGTAACGTGGCACTGCACTGCCCCTCCTCTGATGGCACAGACAGTATTAGCAGTAGCCATCCCAAAATCATTATGACAGTGCACTGAAATTGGAACTTTTATATGTTCTTTTAATGTTTTGAATAATTCTATGGATTTTTCTGGGGTTAATACACCAACAGTATCACACACGCAAACCCTATCTGCCCCTAATTCTATACCTTTATTAAACAACTCGATTAAGAAATTCACATCACTTCTTGTAGCATCCTCTGCTGAAAGCTCTACAATCAACCCATGGTCTTTTGCATATTCAACAGCATTTGCAGCACATTCCAGTGTTTCTTGTGGTGTTTTTTTAAGCTTATATTTCATATGGATGTCTGATGTTGGGATTACCAAATGAACGCTATCTACATCACATTCTAATGCAGCATCTATGTCTATTGGCAATGCCCTGACAAATGAACATATCTCAGCATTTAAATTTTCTCTTGTAATTAACTTTATCCCTTCTCTTTCTCCTTTTGAAGTTATGGCACTTCCTGCCTCTATAACATCAACTCCTAACTCATCCAGCTTTAGTGCTATCTCCAATTTTTCATTTGGAGTTAATGAAACCCCTGGTGTTTGTTCTCCATCCCTTAAAGTTGTGTCAAATATTCTAACCTTCATAAAAATCACTTTAAATCTTTTTATAGTTGAGATATATGGAGAGTATAGGTGTTTGCGGAATTTTTATCATTTAGTTGAGCATAATAAAATTTTGAAAGAGATGATTATAATCATAGTCGTGTGCGGAATATATACGGCAAAACCCTTTGGGTTTTGCCATTAATTTTTTATTTATACGTTAATGAATTTCCAAATAATTGTTATTCATTCATTAAAATTTAGAATGATTGTACAATCCTTAAAAATTTACCAATAGCATATTTCCAAATTATACGGCAAAACCTAAAGGTTTTGCCAAATAATGTATCTAAGAGGCATTGCTGAGCGAAGCGAAGCAATGCATCCCATTTTGATGAAACTTTTTTTAAAAGTTTCGATGAAACCTTTTTAAAAGGTTTCATTATGAATTTTTTCTGTTTCTCCGTTATTTTTATGAATTTTGTTTGTGTAATTCTTATAGTATTTTGCGTATGCCCTATTTGAAAACACTTTTATAAATATATCTACAAATGGAAATGTCAGAATGAATAGGGCAATAATTATAACCATAAGTAATTTACTAACAAACCAAAGTGCTACTCCAAACATAACCACAACTAATATATATAAAATTATTATCACAAATGATATGACAGCTATTGCAAATAAAACACCTACATACTCAAAGGACATCATCCTTATTATCTCTCTAAGATAAAAAAATGCAAAAAACCTATCCTTTGCCACAAAATTCACTGTTGCCAATGGGATTATCAGCCATGCAACTAACGAACATATTATGGAAATTATATTGTCAAGAATGGAGATTATCAGTGAGTTATTAAATACATGTATTATAGCAAATAAATAACTTGGGATATTTATTAATATGCTGAGTATTGAAACACCCACCATATATAAAAACCCTTTTTTAATCATATCTAAGAAGTTTTCCCATTCTGGAAGTTCATTTTTATCATTCAACGTATACTTAATTATTTGCATATAATAGCCAGAAATGACCAATGAGCACAACAATCCAACTAAACTAAATCCTCCCCCTAAAATTACTCCCAATACCCCAAAAACTTGTAAATGTTGTATATTTTCAGGCATCATATGTGGCATTATTCCCAAAATTATTAAAAACATTCCAAACAAAATACTTATCATCCCAACTAATAATATAACGCCCCCAACAAACAATTTTTTTGTATCCGATAGAGCATATTTCAAAGGTTCTTTTATATAACTCTCAAAAAACATAACAACCACCAAAAAATACTTTAAATATAATAATAATGATTATGATTTTTGTGCTATATTTACTTTGTGCTTATTATGATTAATAGCTGTGCGTTAGAAAATTTGGCAAAATCCAGGGGATTTTGCCGTATAATTTTTAAGATAGAACAATTGCAATTAACGACAAAACTATGTTTTGCCGTATATATCAAAGATTATTTGGTGAATATAATGGTAGTAGTAATGAAATTTGGAGGAACATCCGTAGGGGATGGAAAAAGGATAAGGCACGTAGCAAATATAGTACTAAACAAAAAGAAAAAAGAAAATAAAGATGTAGTTGTAGTTGTTTCTGCGATGAGTCAAGTTACTAATTCATTGGTGGACATTTCAAAGGAAGCATTGGATATAAAAGATATTGAAAGGATAAACAAATTCATAAAAGATACCAGGGAAAAACACTACAAGGCCATTGAAGATGCAATAAAAAGTGAGGAAATTAGAAATGAAGTAAAAAAAGTAATAGATGAGAGAATAGAAGAATTAGAGAAGGTTTTAATAGGAGTCGCTTACTTGGGAGAATTAACCCCAAAATCAAAAGATTACATCCTATCATTTGGTGAGAGGTTATCTGCCCCAATATTGAGTGGAGCAATTAGGGATTTAGGAGAAAAATCAGTATTCTTAACTGGTGGAGAAGCGGGAATTATAACAGATGACAATTTTGGATGTGCAAAAGTTGTAAAATTGGAAGTAAAAGAGAAACTCTTGCCGTTATTAGAGAAGGGCTACATCCCGGTTGTAACTGGTTTCATTGCATCTACTGAGGATGGAAGAATCACAACATTTGGTAGAGGAGGAAGTGACTACTCAGCAGCAATTATTGGTTATGGATTGGATGCAGAGATTATTGAGATATGGACTGATGTTAGTGGTATCTTAACAACTGATCCAAAAATTGTCAAAAATGCAAGAAGAATTCCAAAAATTTCATATATCGAGGCCATGGAATTAGCATACTTTGGTGCTAAAGTTTTGCATCCAAGAACTATTGAGCCTGCAATGGAAAAGGGTATTCCAATATTGGTAAAGAACACATTTGAGCCAGAAAATGAAGGAACCCTAATAACCAATGATTTAGAGATGAGTAACAGTATAGTCAAAGCAATAACAACAATAAAAAATGTTGCATTGATTAATATCTTTGGGGCAGGAATGGTTGGTGTTAGTGGCACTGCAGCAAGAATATTTAAGGCATTAGGCAAAGCAAACGCTAATGTGATTTTAATTTCCCAAGGTTCCTCTGAAACAAACGTATCCATTGTTGTTGATGCAGAAGATGTAGAGAAGAGTGTCTATGAGTTGAAGAAGGAGTTCGAAAACTCTGGGCTTATAAGAGACATTAATGTAGATGAAAACGTGTGTGTTATCTCTGTTGTGGGAGCTGGAATGAGAGGTTCAAAAGGCATTGCTGGAAAGCTGTTTACTGCCGTTGCTGAAAGTGGAGCAAATATAAAGATGATTGCTCAAGGTTCATCAGAAGTTAACATCTCATTTGTTATTGATGAGAAAGACCTAATTCCGTGCGTCAAAAAATTGCATAAAACATTTATTGAAAATGTAGAGTAAGCGAATAATGTTATTAGCATATTTAATGTTTTAATGCTGGATTTCTTAATTTTATTATTTTTTATTTTCTTTTCTTACTTTTCTACGAGCGAAAAAATATTACAATTTTGGATATAAAAAATCAATTAATTCAAATATATAGATTATTAGATATACGAATTATCTTAATATTAAAAATAACACTATACCAAATTCTACAAACAAAATGTGGGCCAGAAGTTCTCGCTCATCACAAAAATCAGCCGGCCAATCACTCATCATCCCCACAAAACTATAGTTGTTCGTGAAATTATACGGCAAAACTGGGGTTTTGCCATCAATTTTTTACACTTATAAATATAATGAATTTTTTGAAAGGAGAATAAATCAGGAGTTTAATTATAAAAATGGACTATCCCACCTTTAAATTTATTAGCGGTTATAACCAATTATTAACGCGAACAACTATAATGATTCCTGAATCTTAATACATTATAAATGGCTAATTTTCGATATTTTTAATAAAATTAAAAGCATAATTATGCTAATTTTGAAATTTTACATGTGATTCGTTGCTCTTTCAAAAATTAATGGCAAAACAAGGTTTTGCCGTATAATTTTGTTGTAGTTGAATAATTAGCATGAATTCCGCAGACCTAAACCTTCTTACCAACAACTCCCAACGCCTCTTCAACCCTCTTAACATCAACAAAACCAACATTCCTCAATCTCTCCATAACACCCCTCTGCAAATCCTTGTGTCTATACTTTTTCCCAGGGTTGCCAACATAATGGAATAACCTTCCTCCCGGTTTTAAAATCCTATAAAGTTCCCTATAGAACTCCTCGCTATAAAGTTCTCCCGCCAAACTAAACCTTGGTGGGTCGTGAACAATAGCATCAAAGGTCCCATCCTCAAATTCTTTAACAACATCGAAGGCATTTCCCATCCTTACTTCTATATTTTTGTTTGTGAAGAGTTCCTCACTATATGGGTTTATTTTTGCAATTTCCAAAACATTTGGGTTCTTTTCTATGGTTATTACTCTTGCTCCTCTCTTAGCACATTCTATAGCCGTATACCCCAAACCCATACATGTATCAAGGATAAACTCCCCTTTTTTTGGTTTTATAGTGTTGATTTTTTCAAGTGTATCCTTGTAAGGATTTGTATCCTTTGTTCTGTGCATCCTTATACCATTAATCTCTATGGTTGGGGGAATTGTGGAAACAAGCTTATAATACCCATCATTAGATATTGCCGCCTTATAAACCTCCCCATCCCTAACAAAATAAACGGTGCTTTCATCTTTAGCTATTTTTTCCATGATACTTAAATCAATCTCACTGCCATCTGGAAACACTGCCTTATTATCCACAATCTCAACTACCCATGTTTTTGAAGTTTTTTCTAAATCAAGGTTAAGAGAGACGCTATTTTTTGCATTTAGTATTTTTTGTGCCTCTCTATATGTTATCCAAAACATAAAAATTACCTACTTTAATTTTTTATTTATTTATTAGGTATTAACTACTCTAATTACTTTTGAAAATATTTAGTTAACTATTTATACCATCACGATTTATAATCATTATTTATAATCATTTGTCATTTATATGTGTTGGTGGGATTATGGAACTTACCGTTATTCAAAAAGAGATACTCCAAGAGCTAATAGCAATATATAAAGAAAAAAATAGGGCTGTTAAAGGAACTGAAATCGCTATAAGGTTAAACAGAAATCCCGGAACTATAAGAAATCAAATGCAGGCATTAAGGGCTTTAAACCTTGTAGATGGTGTTCCTGGCCCAAAAGGGGGGTATGTGCCTACAAGTGAAGCATATAGGGTTTTAGGTCTTGATGAAGAAGAGGAGATAATTGTCCCTATTTACAAGGGGGATGAGAGAGTCGAAGGAGTTTCTGTTGTAAAAATTGAATTTGACACGGTTACACACGAAAAACACTGCTCATCTAAAATATACATAAGAGGAGACACAAAGAAATTTAATGTTGGGGATGTTTTAAAGATAGGTCCAACCTACCACAACAAAATCGTAATTATTGGTAAAGTTGTTGGAAGAGATGATATAAACCACATTCTCTTACTTGATGTCATGGGAGTTGCAAGTGTTCCAAATTTACTTGTTGGAGATGTGGGGATTAAGAAAAAACTCTACTACCTTAAGCCAGATGATACCATAAAAGACGCTGCTAAGTTGTTGGCATATAACAACATTAGTGGAGCTCCAGTAATGGAAGGAGATAAACTTGTTGGAATTTTAAGCCTCCATGATGTTGCATTAGCCCTTGCAGATGGAAAGGTTGATGAGAAAGTCGAGAAAATCATGTCAAAAAGACCTATAACCATCTCAGCAAAAGAAAAAATCTACAATGCCCTCTTAACAATGGATAAATATGATGTTGGTAGGTTAATAGTTGTAGATGACAACAATAAAGTCGTAGGTATTATAACAAGAACTGATATATTAAGGTTAATAGAAGGCGTGCTAACTCCAAATGTAATAAAAAAACTCTCAGATATGGAACCAAGTAAATGCAGTAAATGTGATACCCAACAAATAGAAACAGCGGCTAAACAATAAAAACAGAAAAATAACAGAACTCCCCACATTTTCATGACTTTCAACAGTCTGCACTAAAATTTATTATCCCACAACTTCTGCACTATTCAATAATGAACAACACAAAAAAATACAAAATATAATCTGTTTTATTTGAAAAAAAATCTTTGGCAAAATCCAAGAAATTTTGCCATAATAAGACATAAATCTTTTAGAGTTTATCGGTGGTGTATTTTAAATATTGATGCATATCAAATTTATCTTTAAAAAGTTTCATTATGGACTATAAACTTAAGGATTAACGTTTTTCATATATTGGTATCCCCAAGAACCGCTAATTAATCCTTTTTGTGCCAATTTTCCTAAGATCTTTAGTGTTTCTTTATCCAATGGTGTTGGGGAAGAATTCTCAAAGTAAGTCCCAGGCAACGGCATAAAGTAGTGGGCATGAACCTTTCCATTCTTCTTTATGATGTATTTTATTAGTTCTATGCTCTCTTTTCTGTGGTGTTCGTTCTCATTTGGAAATCCAAAGATAAAATCAACCTTTGGGATTAAGCCGTATTCAACGCATAGATCAATAGCATTTAAAACATCATCGACCGTGTGTCCTCTCCTTATATATCTAAGCATTTCATCACTACCACTTTGAGCCCCAAAATGGAGGTATTTGTTATCGCAATACTCAACTACAAGTTCAATAGTCTCTTTTTTAATGAATTCGGGCCTGACTTCTGATGGAAATGTACCGAAAAATAATCTTCCTTTAACTTTACTTAATTCTCTCAACAACCTCTCTAATTTTTCAATATTTGGTTTTAATCCATCTTTTGAACCATAACAAAATGCATTTGGTGTTATAAACCTCAAATCTCCCATATTTTTAACAAGCTTTACAATATTCTCTATACTCCTATGCCTAACTTCTTTACCAAAAATTTGAGGAGTTTGACAAAATCTGCAGTTGAAGGGGCAGCCTCTTGTTATCTCAATTGGTGTCATTGGATAAATTTCATTATATTCATCCAAATTCTTAACTCTCTCTCCAATAATAATCCTTTCTTCAATTTTTTCTTTTTTTAGTTTGTTTATTAATTTTGGTAGTGTTATCTCTCCTTCTCCGACAATTACATAATCAAATCCCATATTTATGGCATCTTTTGGATTTCCAGATGGATGAGGACCACCCGCAATTAAAATTGGCTTTTCTAATTCTTTTTCTTTTTTTATCTGAATTATTTTATTTATTTCCTCCAATACATTATCTCTCTGCATGGTCATGAACGAATATATTAAAATATCCAAATCTTCAATATTACTAATTAGTTTGTTAAAGTCCTTGAATAATTTCCCACCAATTAATGGGTAGAGCTTTGAGACACTGTATCTATTTTTTGAAGTTAATCTAAATCCAATATTCAAATTGTGGTCGTTTGCGTTAGATATTGGACACACCTCCAAGAAATTTTATTGAAATTATAGTCAGTGACAAAAGGTAATAAAATTAATAAGGTAAAAATGACTACCTTCCATTAGGAAGGTAGTCAAATATTCCTTATTTAATTCAGAAAGTTTTGTCACTGACTATATAAAGCGTTATTTCAATTTAGGGACAGCTAATATTTATTTTTGTATTTTGAAATGTATGGTTTTTAGCAATTTATTAAAATTTTATGGCCTGCTTACATCCACTACGCAAACAAATATAAATCACAAGATTTAATAATAACCAAAACCTAAATATATACAATAGAAACTTTGATTCCTTTAAATTTTAGGGGGTGTTTTATGGCGAAGAAATCTGCTACACTACATGTTAAAGTATATTATCCAGGAGTTGTCTTAGAAAGGGATTTTGATTTTGATGTAGTTGCTAAATTAAAAGAAAAGTATTTGAGATATCTCGATACAGGTAGGGCAAATGGGGCAATATTGTATAATCATGAACAAAAGAAATTCGCAATTATAGATCTAAAAAAGTTTGTGCATTAGAGATTGAGAAGACATTGATATTTATGGGTGATTATGAGAAGAAGTGGGAATCATTTTATAGGGAAGAATACTGACACTCACTGCTTTGTAATATTATTGTTTTGTTATTGTATTAATTATTAAGGGTGATACTATGCATAGAGTAAAAACAGGTATTCCTGGAATGGATGAAATATTACATGGTGGAATCCCAGAAAGAAATGTAGTCCTTCTTTCGGGGGGACCAGGGACTGGAAAGAGTATTTTTTGTCAGCAATTTTTGTTTAAAGGTATTGAGGAATATGATGAACCAGGAATTTTAATTGCATTAGAGGAACACCCCGTCCAAATTAGAATAAACATGGAGCAGTTTGGTTGGGATGTAAGAAAACATGAAAAGGAAGGGAAATTTGCCATAGTGGATGCCTTCACATCTGGAATAGGCAGTGCGGCAAAGAGAGAAAAATACATCGTTAGAGACCCAAATGATGAAATGGAACTGATAGATGTTATGAAAGAAGCGATAGAGGAAATTGGGGCTAAGAGGGTTGGAATTGACTCTGTAACTACCTTATATTTAAACAAGCCGATGATGGCAAGAAAAACCGTATTCTTATTAAAAAAGGTGCTTGCTGGTTTGGGATGCACGGCGTTGTTTGTATCTCAAATTTCCGTTGGGGAGAGGGGGTTTGGAGGTCCTGGAGTAGAGCATGCAGTTGATGGTATTATAAAGTTGGATTTGGATGAAATTGATGGGGAGTTGAAGAGGAGTTTAATTGTTTGGAAAATGAGGGGGACATCCCACTCTATGAGAAGACACCCATTTGAAATAACCAATAAGGGAATTATCGTCCATTCAGATAAGGTCTTGAAAATGTAAATTTCAAAAATAATAAAAAACTTAAAGAATTAAACAAAAACATTATTAAATAACTACCAAATAAAAAATAGAATATGAAAAACAAAAATGGGATAAGTAAAAAGTTGGGGGGATTTTCATGGAAGTACCAATAGTACCAAAAAGTAGAAGAGAAATACACCAATTAGAAACCATGTTGTTACTTGGAACATTACTCCAACCAAAGGTTTTAGAAATTATTAAAGACCCAGTTGAGAAATTAACATGGGTAGATTCATTGGCAGTAGCATCTGGAGCATTGGCAAGAGAAAAGGCAGGGATGACAGTTAGTGAAATAGCAGAAGAACTTGGAAGAACAGAGCAAACTATAAGAAAACACTTAAAAGGAGAAACTAAAGCTGGAGAATTTGTAAAAGAAACATACGAGCTCTTGAAAAAAGGAGAGTTAAAGTTGGGTGATTTAGAGGCACAAGTAGAATTAATATCTGCCGAAGAGAAAATTAAAAAGTTGGAAGAGGAAGTTAAAGAACTTGAAGAACAGAAAAAAACCCTGGAAGAGAACTTAGGCAAAGTTAAAGATACACTCAAAAAGTTGTTGGATGAGCTGTAAAGTAATTTTGATCTTATTTTTTGTATTTTTAGTTTATCTAAATAAATTATATTTTTGCTCTTTTATTTTTTAGTTAAGTGTTGTTGGGGTGTCTAAAATGTGGGTAAAAATTGGTGATAACCACATTATTAATTTGAATTTGATGGGGGAGTTTTGGTGTGATTTTGAGAGTTCATGCATTGCTATAGGAGAGACGCCCTTTGAAAATGGTGTTAAGAGGATTTTGTTGTTATATTTTGAAGATGAGGAGAAGATGATGAAAGCATATGAAACACTGATAGATGGTCTAAAGTCAAATAAGAACTATGTTGATATATCTGAGCATATTGTCAATATTGAAGAGGCAATTTACGAGGAGGAATAACATGATGAAAAATGTGTGGATTGCAAAAAATGCAACCATTGTTGGGGACGTTGAACTTAAAGAGGATGTTAGTGTATGGTATAATGCAGTATTGAGGGGGGATTTGGATAAAATTATTGTTGGGAGAGGTTCAAATGTCCAAGATAATTGTGTGATTCATGTTTCAAAGGGATATCCGACAATAATTGGCGAGTATGTATCAATAGGGCACGGAGCAGTGTTACATGGATGCAAAATAGGAAATAACGTCTTAGTTGGAATGAACACAACAATTTTAAATGGTGCAAAGATTGGGGACAATTGCATTATTGGAGCCAATGCTTTAGTTACTCAAAACAAAGAAATTCCACCAAATAGTTTGGTTTTAGGAGTTCCTGGAAAGGTTGTTAGAGAGTTGAGTGAGGAGGAAATAAAATCCATTAAAGAGAATGCATTGAGATATATTGATTTAGCAAAGAAAATCCTAATAAAAGAAAAAATTATATAGTTTATCTGAAAAGTATCTACGTTAAATAAAATTTAAAATTAAATTTAAATAAAATCTAAGAGGCGTTGTTGAGTGAAACGAATCAACGCATTCGTTCCAAACTGAAGGTTTGGGCAATGAAACCCAAAGGATTTCATCTAATTGATCAACCTTTTACTAAAAGAGAATTATAAATGCAATCAAACAAAAAATTATCACAAAAAAACATTAAGGTGAGATTAATGGTAAATCTTGCTTTTGTAATCGCTGAATTTAATAGAGAGATAACATACATGATGGAGAAGGTTGCAGAGGAGCATGCAGAGTTTTTGGGGGCAAAGGTAAAATACAAGATTGTTGTTCCAGGGACATTTGACATGCCCCTTGCAGTTAAAAGATTATTGGAAAAGGAAGATGTAGATGCTGTTGTTACACTTGGATGTGTTATTGAAGGAGAGACAGAGCATGATGAAATTGTTGTCCACAATGCGGCAAGGAAGATAGCGGATTTAGCGTTAGAATACAATAAACCAGTTACACTTGGAATATCTGGGCCAGGAATGACAAGATTGCAGGCAGAGGATAGAATAGATTATGGTAAGAGAGCAGTTGAAGCGGCTGTGAAGATGGTTAAGAGGTTAAAGGCATTAGATGAGCAATAAAAAACAATAAGGTTGATGTGAATGGATGTTTTAAGGGAGGTATATGCAATAATTCAGCAGAGAATAAAAGAGAAGCCAGAAGGTTCTTATGTAGCAAAATTAACAACTGATGATAAAAAGAAGGCAATAAACAAAATATGTGAGAAGATAGGAGAGGAGGCAACAGAGTTAATATTGGCTGCAAAGGACAACAATAAAGATGAGGTAATTTACGAGAGTGCCGATTTGATATTTCACATTATGGTTTTACTTGCTTATTTGGGTATTGAATATGATGAATTAATGGCAGAATTTGAAAGAAGGAAGAAATAATAGCGATGACAACTTTATTTTTATTTATTGAAGATTATTTAGAGAGGGTGGTGCATAATTGATACATCTAAATTTATGCCCTAACATCTTTAATCCTCATTAATGGGTAACCATTATGTTTTTAGGTTGTAAAGCTAAATATCTGTGCGGTTACAACCGATAACATACAGAAAACGTATTTTTTCTTAAAATCTTTTACATTTGTCCAGAATCTATTCATAATCTGGTTTTTTATAATACTTCTTTAAATATCTCACCAATTCTCTCGTATAATACAATCCTTTTAACCCCATAAACCAGCAACCTTAACTCCAAAACTAAATCATAATCCTTAAGTCCCCTACGTTTTGGTTGTTCGATTTTATCAGTAAGGTATTTATCTATCAAAGTTATAACTATCTTAACGGCGTCTATGGGTATTCACCATTCGATTTTTATCACTTTTTGTATTCTATTTTTGACTCACCATATTTAAATTTTTTAATTATGCACCACCCTCTTTTTATAGTTTTTGTCTAAAAATGTTCGATAAAATATATATATATATAATTAAAACATTTGTATCTATAATGTAGCATCTGTAATTATACCATAAATTCCGTAAGGTAAAATAATTTATTATTCTATATATTGTAAATATCTATTTTTATGGAGTGCTAAATGTTCCACAGATATGTGGATTATAATTAATAATATATTCATAAACATAAATATATGAGGGATAATCATGAAAAAAATGCTAATAGGTCTTGGACTATTGATTGTATTCGGGATGATAGCTGTTGTTTCTGCAAATCCCCTATATGTAGATTACACAGAAAAATATAATGTATCTGCATATGTTAGTGGAGATGGCTCAACAATCTACTCTATTAACAATATAACAGGGTATATAACCATCAACAACACAGCAACGGATATTAACGATACTTTATACGATGTATGGGTTGCAGTAAATATAAGCAATAACATTACAGGATTAACACTCGTTTATAATGGAACACCAAAAGGTGTATTCATTGAGAGCTCAGCGCCAGCATATACTGGGTTAGGTAGTGCAGATTTGTACATACACATACCAATCCTACTACCCAATTCATATGTGCAGTATTCATTTGGTATCAACACATCTAAATTTGGAGTGCCAATACTTGTAGATGAGGCGTACAGTGCAGATAAGATTCCAGCAGGGAAGGAATCAAATTGGACTGTATATATAAACATAAGTAGGAATACATCAGCCCTACCAGATCCAAATACCGTAGTTTATGTAAATATGACCAAATATTTAAGCAATGATTCTAATAACTATGGAAGTGAATACTGGACTAAATTAAATATATCCGGAGTTTCATCTACTCAAGGTACTACAACACTCTGGGATGGCCCATACTTCACAGGGGCTGCAAATGATTCATTGAACTGGACAGGGGTAATATTAAACAATGCACAAAATGGAACAATTGAATTTAATGTAACAGGGATCAACACCTACCAAAATAGATCCCCAATAAAATTGAAATATGGTTTCGCAGTGATTACATTTAGCTACGATGGAACTGTAAGTGGAAGCAAAATATGTGGTATTTATGCAACAGGTATGGGAAGAATCAACGCAGTTAAAGATGGTCCTTATAAAAATACCACTACTGGTAAATATAATATATGGTATGAAAATGCAACAATAGAAAACACAGCAAGTAGTTATGCATTCAATGTAACAAGAATGAATTTATGGGCAATAAATGGAAGTGACCCTACAAATGTAAATCCATTCAACAGCTCTCTGTTGATTCCTGGAAGTAGTCATTCATTCACACCATATACACTTATTAATCCAGGAGAATCTTGGAGCACTGGTACATACAACTTCACATTTGATGATGTGCCTGTTGTATGGGCAAACTGTACCTTTACAGTCGCAGAAGATAACATTACATTATTAAATAGAACAGTTCATGCCTATGATTCAGAATATGGAAGCTCCTACATTGTTATAGAAGAAATATATGTTGTAGGAAGCTACTTAATCAAAGTAACCAAGCATATAATTCCAAATTCAGATGGAACCTATGATGTATATCTTGTAGTGGAAAACATAGGTTCTGAAAAATCACCTTATGTATATGTCTACGATTTAATACCTAATAACTTCAATGTTAGCAACATGTGGGTAAATAGATCAGAGATGCTTGCTCAGCATGCAGATGGTGATCCTAATAATAATTATACAGGAAATAAAACATTATCAGGAGATTACTCACTAAGTTATTGGTGGGCATTAAATAGCATATATCCAAATGCAGATGGGGACGGAGATTACAATGATGCCACTGAAATAAATAATAACCAAACCGTAGTAATTCACTACACACTTAACGGAACTGGGGAATTCAAACCAACAGATGCATTCTTGGTCGGTATTGACCCTAAGCATTCATTGGCACCATCAACCTCTCCAAAAACTGTATTAGCAGGAGGGGCTGTATCTAACAACTTTGAGTCATTGTTGGCTCTTGCAAGTGGTATGATAGGAATTGGGGCTATATTGAGAAGAAAAACCAAAGGAAAATATAAAAATAATTAATTAACCAATATTTTTTCTTCTTTTTTAAATTGAATTTTAACATTGGGTGATATTACCGATTTTATTGACAATAACTTTAATATACATTTTTATTAAATAAAGAAATTATAAGCTTGTATTATATCATAATATATGTGATACCATGATAAAAATAAAGTATTTACTCATCCTGTTGTTATTATCAATAGGCGTTTCACAATCAGCATATGCAGATGTAACAAAAATTTCATATTACAACATGTCTGTTAATGTAGATTCAAATCCGTCGCATGTAGTTAATACCATAACAATTCAAAATCTTGTCAAATATCCATTAGTTTTAGGTATTGGAGAACTTAGACTTCAAAAACAGACCCCAAAAAAATTGTGGATAATCCCAATTCCATTTACAGAATCAAAAGAACCAATTAAAGTTAAAAATTTGAAAGGATATTATTATTATGGTGGAACTAAAACAGATATGGATACTAAGGTAAAATATTTTGATAATTATACGGTTATTTATTATGAAATCTGGGAACCAATCGACCCAAAGGGCAATATAACCTTAGTTATTGAATATGATGCAGAGGATATTGTTGATAATGGATTGTTATTTAAAACAGTATCTATTCCTGTTGGATGTGATATGGAGATTGATAATTTTAATATTAATTTTAAATCGAGTGAATATAAAACTTATCAAAACCCAGCCGATAAAAATATGCATATTCCAAAAAATACATTATTTATGATAAATGCAGAATTTTCAATATTGCCGTTCCCTGAGCTCCCAACATATGGATATGTATTATTCTGGCTAACAATCTTGACGATATTGGTTTTAATATTTGCATACTACGAAATAAAAGGAATGGGCGGTAGTAAGAAAGGCGATAAGTAAGAAAATAAAGAAGTAGATGGGAATGATTATAAGGAAATATAAAAGAACAATTTTATAACTTAAATATTCTTAAAATATTATTATATTTATTTTTTATCAATTTTATTTTTTTATTTCATTAAAATAATAAGAAAAATGTCCGAAAAATGTTCTATAAAATTAATATATGGAAATGTGTAATGTTATTTTTGAGATTTTTAATTATTAATATGTCTATAGCATATTTATTTTAAAATTATTTAGCTTTATTTTAAATTAATTCAGCGAAGATGTAGGGAGTCAGTTATGAAATTAATAATTATATTTATATATTTAATATTGTTATTGAGCAATATAATGAGCATCTATGGAATTGATAAATTCTATGACATCCGTGAAATAACAAAAATGAGTTATAACACTACATTATTTTTAGAATATGATAAAGAACATAATCCAATATTTTATGTAAATACTCCAAAAGATTATTATATAGCTCCCGTAAAAATCAATGTTATTGGAGTAAATAGATCTTTATTAAATGATATGGGATTTATATTGGATAAAGATGATTATGATGTTTTAATATCAAATAGAACAGTTGAAACAAATAAAAATGCCATACTTTTTATTCCAATAAATGGTTCAACTAATTTAAATAGGGAAACAGCAACTTTGATAAACTGGAAAATTGATCCATTAAATTATAAATCATCAGTTGTGATTGCAAAGTATAAACTCCCAAAAAAAGGAGAAATTATTGCAGTATATAGTGATGGTTCTCCGGCATGTATTAAATTAAATAATAAAATATATTGCGGTTTTAAACCAAATAAAGAAGTTTTGTATAATTTAATATATATTTTTATGATTAAAAATGCTAAAAATATTGTAAATATTCCTTATGGATTAATATTTGGTACCTTATTCCTTGGAATAATATCTTATTTAAGCATTACATCCCAAAGAATTAAAGAAATTATATTAAAATCCGGAGCTTATTTAATAATTATTACTGGAAGGGTATCTATTAATAATAAAGAAAAAGTTCTTTTAAATGATACTAGAAAAGAAATCTATAACTATATAGTAAACAATCCAGGAGTACATTTAAGGGAGATAGCAAAAAATTTAAACAAAAGTGTAAGCACAATTATATGGCATTTAAGAATACTTGAAAAAGCAAACTTAATTCGAAGTAAGAAAGTGGGAAATAAGCGTATATATTATCCAAAAGGCATGGATGTTAGAGATTTGCAACTTATATATTTAAATAATAAACTTTCAAAAAAGATTTATGAATATTTATTAAAAAATCCTGCTCATTTACGAAAAATATCCAGAGATTTAGATATACCAGTTGAAACTGTGAGATATAATTTAAGAAAAATGGAGGAATTGGGAATTGTGGATAGTTATGAGGAAGGCAATAAGATAATATACACTGTAAACTCCAAATTGTAGAAATATAATGGATAGTAGCCATAAGATGGGTGTTGTATATATGATTAACTTGAAAATATTAAAAATATTGGCAATTACTATTTTTGGAATAATACTTTTAAACTCTGTTGTTGGTAGTGGAGCAAATTGCACAAATGCCACAACCCAATCAAATGGAACTATAATAGATAACCAAACAGACCCACACATCAACAACTTGGAAAGCCTAAATAATACAAATAATTCCATCAAAACTAAAAATACAAACTTAACAAATAATAATTATTTAGATATTAAAATTGAAGGTTATAAAATAATAATAAAAACAGATGGAGAACCTTTTGGATACATATCTTCGTCCAATCAATCTATAACGAATAATATTTCTTTGGAATTTATTAAAATTGGTAATGATGAATATGTGGTGCATCCTGTGGTATTAAATGTTCCAATAACTATTTGCTCTAAATATGATGGAAATAAAATACTTAATAGAACCATATTCTTAAATTGTAGTTTAAATCATACTACCATCACAAGAACTGATAAACCATATTTAATTACAAAATATGAAAATAATTCATTAATAATAAAAACCAATGGAAAATTACAGATTGTATATGATTCTATGAATATATCAGCAAAGGTAGCAAAAATTGGACATGACTTATATCGAGTTTATCCATTAATATTGAACAATACAGTTATAATTTACTCTAAATTTGACAATGAAACACTGAATAAAACAATATTCTTAAATTACACCAAACCAAAGGAAGAACACTATTTAAATGTATCTATTGAAAATTACAAGTTAAAAGTATTTACAAATGGTGAGCTCACAGCAACAATATTGAATAAAAAAGTAAATATATCCATAAAAAAATTAAATAATTCGGAATATATTGTATATCCATTATTGCTAAACTCCACGATTGTTCTTTATTCAAAATTCAATAACGAGACATTAAATAAAACGATATATTTGCCGTATAATAATTATTCTGATAAAAAAACAATTATTTATAATAATCTGCCATTCAACTTTTATATAAATCGAGGAAAATTTAAAAAATTCGACATTGATATTAATAACAATAGTGTTTTTTTAGAAATTGATAATTTTTCAGGGAGCCGCATTGTTAATTTAACTATTGAATTACCTTTTGAAGTTCCAAGTGGTATGCATATATATTATTGGGCAAATGTTAATGGAAAATTAACTCCAATAAATTACACAATTTTAAAGGATAGAAAGCATGTTGTTATATTCTTAAAAGATGAGGGGATTGATAGTCATAAAAAAAATAGAAAATATGTTGTTATGTCTTTAAAAGATAAGAAAACTAATAAACATAAAAAAGAAAGTGGAAAAATTACAGGCTCATTTAAGTTTTATATTCCAAAATTTAATGTAAAAACAGAATTTATGGATAATAATAAAACTGGAATTTTACATGTGCATGATTTAAAAAGAAATGAATCATATAACATTACTATAAAAATTGACAAAGGAAAATTTGATTATTTGTATTTTGTTGATACAGACAATATCCCTATTAAAAGCAATGTTAACTTACCATATAATTTAATTAAATTTAAAATTACTGATATTCCAAACGGGTCTAAAGTCAAGGTTAATATAACTTACCCAAAACTTTCAGTAGGGGATGGAGGAATAGTTTATTATTATAAATTCAATCCAAATACATTGAAATGGTACAATATACCTGTGATGAGAAATGGAACTACAATTACATTCACACTTAAAGATGGATCTCTTGGGGATGATGATGGAAAAACCAATGGAGTTATAGTGGATGACGGTGGTGTTGGATGGGTTGGTTTTACCAAGCCGAATATAGCAACTATCGGTGTGACGGCAAATCCTGTTCTCCACCACTGGTATAAAACGTTAGTTCCCTACGGAAAATCGTCGTTTAACATTTCGGTTGAAGACATGGACAGCGTGAGGTTAAAAGTTTACTATCCCAATGGAACATTCTATGGCGAATTCTATGACGTAAACGATACAAGTAATAACTTTGGAGAATGGGCAACATTTACAATCAACACAAACGGACAATACGGATGGTGGAAATTCGAGTTGTATAGAACCTCTACCTATAAGTATGGAGACTATTATGGACTGAACGTAACGAACGAGTTGTTATCGTGGAACGAAAGTGTTGAAATAAACGGAGAAAATTTCACCACGACACCATTTATTTACATGTTAGGTTATAACTCAAATACACTGCAGAGTGAATCCTACTACGTGCTTTCAAACGGAAGTTTTGAAGTTGCAATATACGATAGCGATAATCTAAATGTTACGGTTTACTATCCAAACGGAACGCAGTACGGTGTATTTCATCTAACAGGAAATAACACTTGGGATGTAATAACAGTAACGTCAGATGTAGCCGGATTGTATAAAATAGTGGTTGAAGAGACAGACATATCATTTGATGATTCTATCGGATCAACTACATTTAGCAATAGAAACCTCTACAGAATCGCATCAAACAAACCCATATTCATGGCAAGTGATGAAAATGAACTGAATGTCACAATTTACTCATACAACAAAACCGTTAGCGTTGGGGATACTTTCAACATCACGGTTTATGTGAAAAACATTGGAGATTTTGATTTAGAAAACATAAACGTAACAATAAACCTACCATCCGGCTTGACGGGAGAGACTTCGAAAACTGTAAGCTACATACTGCCGAACGAGATTGTAGCAATCAATTTCACGGTAACAGCCAGCGATTCAGGATTGTATGAGGTGAAGATCAATGCATCCAACGATTTTGTCAAAGCCAGCAACACAACATACATTACAGTACTGGGCAATACGGCAATTGAAGGATACATATATGAGGATTTTGGAATCTTAGGAGCTTACGATTCGCAGGATAAACCAATTCCCAATGTTACCGTAGCATTGTTCAAGGACAACACCATAGCCGGAATAATAGGAAAACTTGATACGAACGATACGCTTGTTACGACAACGAAAACAAATTCAAGTGGTTATTACAACTTCACGATAACCGATACTTCGGCAATTTATTTCGTTGCGGTTAATTCTTCAAGCATAAACACCACGAGAGGGCTAAATTCAGGCTATACAACCAGCGACATCTGGGCTGAAGAGACATACCAAACAAACGAATCCAACTACTCCCAGATAATCCCATTCTTTGGAGGTAGGAATGCAACAAAAAGTGATGACTGGAGTGCCGGAGTTTACGAGCACTACGTGAAGATTAACTGCTCGAAATACAAAGGCGAGAATATAATCTTCGGATTCAACTTCGATGTTATCGTGAACGTAAAAGATGCAGACGACGATACGTCATCAAACAGGTACGCCCAGGGGACGCTCAGGCAGTTCATACTTAATGCAAATGCGATCAAAGGTGCCGACCATATGTACTTCATCCCAATGGTGAGTCCAAACGAGAATGATGGAACTGGAGAGTGGTGGAAACTCGTGGTTAACTCAACCATTGGGGAACTTCCAAATATCTTGGACGACAACACCACCATAGACGGGACTGCTTACTATCCGAACATGACGGTTAGAGACGACAACCCTGGAAAGGTGGGAACAGGTGGAACTGTTGGAACCGGACCGGATGGCATTCCGAATACGGGCGACGAGGCGGTTTTACCGAGGTTTGATAAACCTGAGTTTGAAATCGACGGAAACGGCGAGTCATATATCTTCTACATTGGGAGTAGTACTGAAACGCCAGCGAACGTAACTATAAGGAAAATTGCTATCATAGGTTCTGGGGACGATGGAATCAGGGTTAATGGAGGTAGCGACAACTTTCTGATTGAGGAGAACATAATAGGCATGAGAGCAGACGGAACATATCCAGACGCGGCGGACAGGATAAAGGGAGATGGGATAAAAGTTTACGATTATTCCTACCCCAGCGTCGGGGGGACGATTCAGAAGAACTACGTGGGCTACTGCGAGGATTACGGTATAAGTGTTGGACTTTCAAAAACTACCGGAGATGAACCCTTGAAAACAGTAATCAGGTGGAACGAAGTTTTTGACGCAGGTAAAGACTCGAACTACAAGTATCCAGACGCAATCTCAGTGTACGCTGACAACGTCACAGTCGAAGAAAACCTGATATACAACGTCTACATGGGGGCTGGCACCAACCCAAGAAGTGCTGGAAAAGGCGTTGAAATCAGGTACAATGCTAATGGGATAATAGTTAGGGGTAACACCATCTCCAACACATCCTCAGCGGGTGTTTATTTTGATGACGACAGTGACGATGGGACAGTTGAGTACAACATAATCTACAACACTACGGGAGGAGTGGTGGTAAGTGATTACAGCGGAAGTCCCGTGAGAATCAAAATATCCAAAAACTCGATTTACAACAACTCTTATCTGGGCATTGATCTTAACTGGGATAACGTAACTCTTAATGACGGACAACTTAACGCAAATCAGCCAAACTATGGTATGGATTATCCAGTAATAACCTACGCTGAATTTAACGGAACCTATCTCTATGTTGAAGGCTTCATTGGGAATGAAAGTATTGGAGGTAGTTCAAACTTTGCAAATGCAACTGTGGATATTTATCTCGTTAAGAACCCTACAGAAGGTGATGATTTAGTTGGGAATAATATATCATCAGATGGAAGTGTTTTATCCAACCACTATGGTGAGGGCTGGATTTACTTAGGTAGTTTAACAGCTAATGGCAGTGGGGACTTTAAAGGCTGGATCAATGTTAGTGGTAAGAGCGTTGAAAATCGTGCTTTGATAACAGCAACGGCAACATTAAACGGAAGTACTTCCGAATTTGGGCCAGATTATAAATTAATAAAAAAGATAAACATCTCCGCTGGTATAACCTTATTCTGGCAGGGAGATCATTTCAACGTGACAATCTCGGTAAAAGCTTACAACGAAACTCACAATATAATAGTTTACTGGGTGAAACCGAACAACACAACAATATCAAGTATGAGCGGAGATTACGACTCGAACGGAAGTTCAGGAAACGTCTACTGGTGGTATTTCGATAAAATAGGAGATGAAGAGGTCAAACACATTTATGTGAACTTCAACGTAACAAAAGACTTCCGATTGAGCGAAGCTTACATAATAGGAGTTGATCCAAAATGAAATCGATAAAAATCCTTCTAATTCTCTTTACGCTCACATTCCCAGCATCTGCTAGCGAGCTCACGGAATACAGGGTTGTGGTTTTCTATCCCAACGGAACTCAAACAGTTTACGCTGACTGGGTTTTGGCAAATGTAACCGAAAGATACGGAGTGAATATATTCTACAGCGACACACTCCAAATCCCCTCTTCTGGCAACTACACTTTCAAAATTCCACACAAACCATTTAATATTTCTATCTTCATAGATTTCAATGGGCAAGAGGTTATCTACAAGATAAAGAATGACTACAACTTTCCCCTAAACATTAATTTGAACATAATTAACACAACTGGAAGCATTAGGTGCGGTGATCACTGCATCAACGCAACTTTAGATAGTAACGATATAAAGGCTAACTTCTCAATACCTCCACACAGTACCGGTTTGCTTTACATAAAACCTCCTGCATTACCCTTCGAAGTTGGTAAATCATACCTAACGTTTAACTTCACATCTCCGGCAAGAGTTAATATAACAGCTCCGGTTACTGTTTCCGTAGAAAAGGAGTACAATGGAATATGGCATGCGAAGTTTGAGGTTAAAAACCTCTACAACGGATCCATATTTGCGAGGATAAAAACCTGGTACGAAGTTGATGGAGAAAGATACAACCTTTCAAGCAACTTTACAGCCATTGAACCTTACGGTGAATGGAACACGAGCAGTTCTGTGGAATCCCAAAGCGTACCGGTCTTTTACATAGCATGTAAGGCTGTAAATATTACGGTGTGGAACGTAACAATAAATCCAGCCTATCCATCAAATATTTCAAATCCTGGGAGTAAATACATCCTTGGAAAGGCAATCGTTATGAATAAAATTATTCCAAAACCGCCAACTGGCGGGGGTAATGGAGGTGGAGGGGGTAGTTTACCACCCACACCAACCACGCCAACACCCACGCCAACATCAACTCCAACTCAACCAGTAAAACCAACGCCTCCATCGAAACCTACACAAACATCGACTCCAGAAACAACACCAACACCGGAACAAACATCTCCCACACGGACATTTCCGGTAAAAACTCCTGAAGTTAAAGAAACGGTAACTGTAACAGGAGTTAAAATAAATGCTGTCAAACTTGATAAAAAAACAAGTACCGCTATTGCAACATTTTTCACGATAACACTACCGTTATCAACCTTTTTACTGTCGCTCATTGTCAGTAGGCCAAATGTTGTTGATAGGGGATTATTCAGACCAGAGGAAATAGCAACATTTGGTAGAACGGTATATGTACCAATTAAGTGTAATATGGGGAAAATACTTCCAGGAAATGTCAGTTTTGTCGTTCCAGATAGCGAGTTAGCAAGGGATATACACGAATACTACGACATTCCTCTGCGATCTGCAGAAGCCATAGCCATAGCGATAAAGTGCAACGGAAGAGTTTTCCTGAGTGATTTTAAAGCTTACAAAGTTGCACTGCGTCTTGGATTAGATGCCGTCTATATTCCTGAAATGTTATAAAAGTTACTAAAAAATTTATTTATATGGTAAGATGTCATTATACACAAAGGGTGATTAAAATATGGATAAAGAACTTACAGAGAAATTAGCCAAAATATCATCGGCAAGAAAAAAAAGGACACTTCTTGGAGCAATTTTGGTATCATTATCACTCATACTTACACAGATTGCCATTTTGATTTTGATAGGTGTAATCGATCTCGGAATTGTATTTGCAGTAATGCTCATAATTGTATCACCGCTTTTCCTTGCTATTGGTCTTTATCTGATTCTTCACACACCACCCATAGTTCTTGAGTAGTGGCTATTTAAACAAAAATGTGGATGAAGGCTTAATGCTCATTGCATTAGGTTCTGTTGAATTATAGTTGACTGTCATCTAATTGTAGAACGACTATACTGCAACGGGCAACGCTTCCAAATAATGAAATGTTAGATTGAAATTTTAAAATATTATAATGATTTATAGAATTGAAGTGATATATCTGTAATCATACAATAGGAGTGTTAAGATAACCTCACCTTACCTTTTAGGAAATGCCAAAAATATTAAGATCTTTGGGTGTGATATAAATGCAAAAACATTACTAACTAATATTATTTCTAATAGCCTTATTATTAAAAAGCAATACCATTAAAAAGATAAAAAAATCAATTAACATTCGTAAATATTTAAATACGTGATGGGAATTGGAGTTTTATTTTTAACTCCTTAGAAATCCAAACTTACAACCTCACAATCTACCATATCCTTTAAATAATCCATAAATTTCCTCAACCCATAAACCTCCGTTCCATAGTGAGTTCCATCAACAACAACAAGCCCCAATTCCTCTGCTAATATCTTTGAGTGGTGAGTTAAGTCCCCTGACAAATAAACATCCGCCTTCTCTGCAACATATCTAATAGCATCCTGAGATAATCCATATCCAGATAAAACTGCCAATTTGAAATTATCTCCATCAATATTTCCAACAACTACTGGACTTTCAACGATATACTTTTTTGTAATATCCAATAATTCTTCAAAAGAACCTTCAAAAATTCCCACTCTCCCCAAACCATTCTCATAGAGATTTTCAACATCTTTTAATTTATACAACTCAGCAAGTGCATCATTTAAACCATCTTTGCAGATATCAAGGTTTGTATGTGCAGAGTATAAGATAATATCATTCTCCATCAGAATTTTTAATTTTTCATACATAATCCCTGTAAAATTTTTTATTGGGTTTTTTAAGATTGGGTGGTGGGTGAAGAGAAAATCAACTCCTTCCTTTTTTGCTTTTTTTATAACGTTTAAAGATGGATCCAATGCAATCCCCAACTTATTAACTTCTTTATCTAAATTATCTCCAACTTGAAGTCCTACATTATCCCCAACAATCGCCAATTCCTTTGGAGCAAAGTTTTCTATTATCTCTATTATCTCATATGCCTTCATATCAATCCCTCCATGCAGTGATAACTTGCAACTCTTCAAAAGGAAACTTTTTGTATGCGGTTTTTTTAGCTTTAAAGCCCTGTTTATTAAGCATCTTAATGGTTTTCTCTTCCCCCGTTAGGGAAGATTGTAGTATTTGAACTATTCCATTTTCTTTTAAGTAATCTCCAACTTCTTCAATAAACCTATCTAAAACCTCTCTCCCATCCTCCCCTCCATCAAAGGCATAATTTAACCAACCCTCTAACCTCTCCTCATCGGATGTAGGCAAATATGGGGCATTAAACAATATCACATCAAACTTTCCCTCAACATTTTCAAATAAATCACTCTCAAAAAAGAAGATTTTTTTATTCAATTCCAAATTATTCAATATTGCGTTTTCCTTTGCTATTTGTATTGCATATGGATTTATATCAACACCAACAACTATTTTTGCCCCTTTTTTTGCCGCATTTATTGCCTGAATGCCTGTTCCAGTTCCAACATCCAAAACTACCTTATTTTTTACATCAACCAAATTCTCCATCAATAATTCACTATCCTCCGCGGGCTCATAAACTTGTGGGTGTGTTTTTATGATAATATCCCCTATTTTGATGGTTTTCATAATCTTACACACTTTATTTTTGATGTTTCAATTAGAATTTCCAAATATCATCCCCTACATGGTGGACGGTTTTTATTGCCCTTCCTTTGTTTGCCTCTTTCATTGTTTTTCCATCCATCAACGCCTCTCCAACACATAACGGCTTGTTGTGTTTTTCATCAACAACAAAAACTACATCTCCCTCTTTAATATTCTCATCTGCATCAACAATCCCCGGGGCCATCACATCTGCCCCATTCGCCAAAAACTTAACAGCTCCCATGTCAACAACAACTCTCTTTTCTTTTATATCTTTATCTAAAAGAACCTTTAATGTTGGATAGAGTTTATTGTTTAATCTCACAGCAACTGGCTTATTATCCACCAAAATCATGTCATACTTGTCCGTTATCGCTATCTCCACATTTGCCTTTTTTGGAATTATGTCATCAATGTCCGTAAAAAACTTACTTAATTCCTCCTTAATTTGTTTCAATTCTTTCTTTTTTAAGTGGTATCTTCTCTTTATTTCCAAAATCTCACCATATTAATTACTTCTAATTTTATAATTTTACTTTTTGTTTATTTTTTATTTTAAATTTTCTATTCCAAAATCTTATATAACGTTGTCCTCTCCTTAGGAATTCTCCCTATTCTCTCTATCATATTCCTTATTTCCTCCACGCTCATACTCACCCCATACTCCGCCCCTGCGGCTCTTGAGATGTTCTCTTCCATCAATGTTCCACCAACATCATTACCCCCACATTTTAAAGCAATCTGGGCCATCTTTTGCCCCAATTTAACCCACGAGACCTGAATATTTTTTATATAATCATTTAAAACAATCCTACTAACTGCATAGACCTTTAAATCCTCTATTCCAGTTGCACCTGCCTTTGCCCTCCCCTCTTTGTAAATTGGTGCATATTTGTGCATAAAGCTCAAAGGAACAAACTCCGTAAATCCATTTGTCTCTTTTTGAATCTCTTTCAGCAAAAACAGATGCTTAACCCAATGTTTATATTCATCAATATGGCCATACATCATTGTTGATGTTGTTGGAATCCCCAACTTATGGGCGGTTTTTATTATATCTACCCATTGCTTTGTTGATATTTTGTGTGGACAGAGTTCCCTCCTTACTTCATCGTCAAGTATCTCCGCAGCGGTTCCAGGCATTGAATTTAACCCGTTCTCTTTGAGCATTTTTAACGCTTCTTTAACATCAAGTCCTGCATTCTCAGCGGCAAAATAAACTTCCATTGGAGAAAACGCATGGATATGGATGTCCCCATAAGGTTTTGTTATTTCATGAACTTTTTTCAATATCTCTATTTGGAAGTATGTATCAACCTTAGGATGCAAACCCCCTTGAATACAGACCTCAGTAGCCCCAATCTTTTTAGCTTCCAAGGCCCTCCTTGCTATTTCATCGATATCTAAGAAATAGGCGTTTTTGTCATTTTCGTTAACTCTAAATGCACAAAATTTGCAATCCCCTATACAGATATTTGTAAAGTTTATATTCCTATTAACAACATAGGTAACAATATCTCCAACAGTTTCCCTCCTCAATTCATCGGCAAATCTTAAAACATCAAAAAATAACTCATCATTTTCAAACAATTCTAAACACTCTCTCTTTGAAATTTCTTTTTCTCTAAATTTTTCTAAATCCATTCGACCACCACTAAGAACTTATACAACTCAAACTAATTTTTATACGGCAAAACTTTGTTTTGCCATTTAATATTCCAAATAAAGGTCAATTACTTCATATAATTTAATGAAGTCTTCATTCATTTGTAAGGCAAACAACTATAAACTTCTAAATTAATCTTAAATTTTTGATTAAATTTTTATCGTTTGGTTTTTATTATTTTTTATTTTATTTTGAGTTAATAATGTTTGTAATATGCATATTAATGTTTCTAATGGCAAATTCAGAAATATATATACTTTATATACTTTTCGATTTAAGTTAAATGGAAAATTAAATTATTGGGTATTAGAAGATAATAATAATACTAATAGATATCAAAAATTTCGAAATGTAAAAAGTTAAAAGGGTGAAAAAATGAAATTTGGTATAGAGTTTGTCCCAAATGAACCAATTCAAAAACTCTGTTACTATGTTAAATTAGCAGAAGATAACGGGTTTGAATACTGTTGGATTACCGATCACTACAACAACAGAAACGTTTACATGGCATTAACTGCAATTGCAGCTGCAACAAACAAAATCAAATTAGGACCGGGAGTTACAAACCCATACGTTAGAAACCCAGCAATCACTGCATCAGCAATTGCTACATTGGATGAATTATCAGGGGGAAGGGCTGTTTTAGGTATTGGACCTGGAGACAAGGCAACATTTGACGCTTTAGGAATTGAGTGGGTCAAACCAGTTACAACATTAAAAGAAAGCATTGAAGTCATGAGAAAATTGTTAGCAGGAGAGAGAGTTTCATTCGATGGAAATGTTGTTAAAGTTGCTGGTGCAGCATTAGCTGTAAAACCAATTCAAAAGAAAGTTCCTGTTTATGTTGGGGCTCAAGGACCAAAAATGTTAGAAACTGCTGGTATGATTGCTGATGGTGTCTTAATCAACGCATCAAACCCAAAAGACTTTGAGGCAGCAATTCCATTAATTAAGAAAGGAGCTGAAGCAGCAGGAAGAAGCATGGATGAAATTGATGTTGCTGCTTACGCATGTATGTCAGTTGATAAAAACGCAGAAAAAGCCAAACAAGCTGCAGTTCCAGTTGTTGCATTTATTGCAGCAGGTTCACCACCAGTTGTCTTAGAAAGACATGGAATTGACATGGAAAAAGTTGAGAAAATTAGAGAAGCATTGAAGAAAGGGGACTTCGGAACCGCATTTGGAACAGTTGACGATGCTATGTTAGAAGCATTCTCAATCTACGGAACACCAGAAGAAGTTGTTGAGAAATGTAAGAAATTAGCTGAGATGGGAGTAACCCAAATCGTTGCTGGTTCACCAATTGGACCAAACAAAGAAACAGCAATTAAATTAATCGGTAAGAAAGTTATACCTGCATTAAAAGAATAAAAAAATAAAATATATACCTCTTTTTTCTTTTCTTTTTTATTTAAATTTAAAAAACAATTTTAAAAATAGAAAATTATTCCTCATTCATTTTTTCAATATATTTCTCAATTAATTTTGGGTCAACTCTTGTTTTTATACCCAATCTCTCCAAAATTATATTGTTTAAAATAACCTTTAAAATCTCTTTACCTTCTTTTGAATCTGTAATTTCCCCCAATTTTTTTGTTGTTGATGGAGATTTAAGTTTCATCAATGCATTAACAACATCCTCTTCTTTAACTCTACCTTTTTTCTTCTGGTAAATCTCATCTGCAATCTCTTCCAACTTTTTCATATCAAATGGCAAATATTCAGGCAGTTTATTTAAAACAGTCTCGTCAATAGAACTTAGCAATCTTGCTATTTCAATATTCTCTGTTTTATCATCAATGTTCATCTTTTTTACAACAAACCAATCATTGTGCTTTGCAATAAACTGTATTCTATTCTCCATTTTATCACCAAACAAAAGAAATTTTAATCTTAAAACAACATAAAAATAAAAGAAAAAAGCAACAAAATCAAAAGAAAAAAGAATTTAGTACATTGCTAACATTTTCTTCAATATTGGGTCAGTAACTTCATCCTCAGAAATCTCTTTAACTTCATGAACCTTTATCATTCTTCTTCTTACACGATGTTTACTACCAATTTCAGAATACATTAACTCCAAAGCATGCTCCTCTTTTAAAGCCCTGTATTCTTTTGTAAATACCATTGGTTCATCTTTGCCCAAAACTTCCCCTTTTATCCTAAATATCTTCACCATGCTTCTCACCTTCCATATGGGTTTTTATGTTTTTGTTATTTTATTTTAAATTTAAAAGATATTTTAAATTAAGTTAAATTAAGTCAAGTGCCTCCTCTATTCTTAGTAATTCAGGTCCTGTGGTATCTCCACCAACGATGGCACCTTTAGTGTTTGCGATAATACATGCCCCTACAGATGTAACCCCTTTATTTGCAGTTCCTCTACCAATGCAGTCAATTTTTAAAACATCCTTAATCCACTCAAGTTCCTCATCGTCTGCAAGTGGATGCACGAGACATCCTTTGTTAGTTGCTACTGCATTACTTCCAACGGTTGGGAGTTCTGCAATATTGCCAATGTCAACATCAACATTAAGGATATCTTCAATGTCCTTTTTAAAACCTTTCAATTCCTCAGAAATTATGCATCCCTTATCATTAGTAAGTATTAAATTACCAAGAGCCGTGTTTTTGGAGTTTAGTATTTTAATTTGGATGTCAATGTCATTCTCTTCTAAAAAGTTTTTAATTAATTCAACTTCATCATCCTTTACAATATTTGGCAATAAAAGGCCGTAAGAGTTTGCTACACACAAAGAACCAATTAAAGAACATCCACCAACATTTAATTGTGTTACTGGAACATCAAGAACTTTTTTAATTTCTTCTACTGTATTTTCCTCAACAATATATGGAAGAAGAGCAAATTTTTCAGTAGCAAGGGCAAGAACACCAAGGGTGGATATTCCAGAAAAGTATTTTCTTATTATCATAGTCATCACAATTTTTTTAATTATTCTGCGAGTGTTGCTCTAACAACATCTCCTTCCTTAACTGCCTTAACTCTAATTCTTGGTGGAACTTTTTCAATACTTCTTTCCCAAACTTTTTCATTTATTGAGTTGTCTAATTTTACAATCTCTGCCTTCATGTGTCTCTTTAAGAACTCCCTTATTTTCCTAATTGCTCTTGGAGCTCTTTTTGTTCTTTTTGACTTGTTCATTATGTCTCTCAATGGGATGGTGTATATTCTCTCCTCCATTATTGACACCTCCGAAAAAATTAAAAATGATACTTGTTATCGTTAATCAATTAAAGTATAAAAAAATTATATTTAAAGATTGCGGTCGTTAGAATTTATAATTATTTACTGTCATTATAGCCGTTTGCGTTATAAATAACCATTATGAATGATGTTTTCATACTTATTTTAAAATTAACTATAACCACACTCCATCTAAAATTTTATCATGTTTAAATAAGTGATAAGAATTCCGCAAAACATTAGAATTGATGATATCACTTATGAAATTTCAGTTATATAAAAATTTCACATAAACTATAAAATGCAATAATTGCGGAGGGAAAAAATGGAAGAAAAAACAAATCTAAGCAAAGCCGAGATCCTGATGGAAGCACTCCCATACATCCAAAAGTTTCAAAACAAGAGGTTTGTTATAAAGTATGGTGGACATGCAATGATAGATGAAAATGCAAAAAATTGGACTGCAAAAGATATTGTTTTATTGAGGTTCGTTGGAATAAACCCTGTTGTTGTCCATGGAGGAGGGCCAGAAATAAATAAAGCAATGGAAAAAATGGGAAAAAAGCCAGAGTTCATCCACGGGCTTAGAGTTACTGATGAGGAAACATTAGACATTGTAATGATGGTGTTGATTGGAAAGATAAATGGAGAAATTGTCTCAAAGATTGGTAAATTTGGAGGGAAAGCTGTAGGGTTATCTGGGAAGTCAGGGCATTTAATTAAGGCAAGGAAGAAGATTAAATACATTGAGAAGGACGGAGAAAGGATTATGGTTGATTTGGGAAGAGTTGGAGAAACGGAAAGAATTAATACAGAATTAATTGATATTTTATTGGAAAACAACTACATCCCTGTTATTTCACCAATTGGAATCGATGATGAAGGAAAAGCCCTCAACTTAAATGCAGATACAGTTGCAGGGGATATTGCGGGAGCAATTGGTGCGGAGAAGTTGATATTAATTACCGATGTTGATGGAATTATGGAAGACATAAACGACCCCTCAACATTATACAAAAAATTAACCATATCTGAGGTTGAAGAGTTGATGAAAAAAGGAATTATAAAGGGAGGAATGATTCCAAAAGTAGAAGCAGCAATAAATGCATTAAATAAAGGGGTTAAAAGCGTCCACATAATAAATGGAAAAATTCCTCATGCTTTGTTGTTGGAGATTTTTACAGAGGAGGGTATTGGAACGATGATTGTGAGAGACTAAAATTCTAATCTATTATCTATTCTGTGCCCATTCTATTTTTAAATCCTCTTAAAATTTTAGATTCTAACGCATGCCATTTTGAGGAGGGAAGGCATTGGAGTTGCTAAAAATTTATCATCTGTTATTGTCCCATTTCGGCTATCAAAACTGGTGGCCTGCGGAAACGAGGTATGAGGTCGTTATTGGAGCAGTTTTAACTCAGAATACATCATGGAAGAATGTTGAGAAGGCTATAGAAAATTTAAAAAAAGAGAATTTAATTGATGAAAGGAAAATTTTAGAAATAGATACAGAAAAACTAAAAAAACTAATAAAACCAGCAGGATTCTACAACATAAAAGCAGAGAGGTTGAAGAACATAACACACCACATAGTCAAAAATTATGGAAGCACTGAAAATTTAGCAAAATTGCCTATAAAATTAGAAGATTTAAGGAAAGAGTTGTTAAATGTAAAAGGTATTGGAAAAGAAACCGCAGATAGTATTTTACTCTATGCATTAGATAGGCCAATATTTGTAGTCGATGCATATACGAAGAGGATTTTTAGTAGGTTGGGGGTTATTGAAGGTGGGGAAGAGTATGATGAAATTAGGCATATTTTTGAGGAAAATTTACCAAAAGATTTGAAAATTTATAAAGAATATCATGCGTTGATCGTGGAACTTGGCAAACACTACTGCAAAAAAAGAAATCCAGCATGTGAAAAATGTCCGTTATCTGATTTGTGTGATTATAGTTGTTTGCCTTACAAATGAACGAAAACTTCATTACATTATATGAAGTAATTAACCTTTATTTGGAATTTTACAATTGATTTATCGTCCTTTTAAAAATTTGGTTGCATCTAAATCCGTGCAAAAAATTGGCAAACAACTATATTAAACCTATTGAATGTTCTATTTTTTATTTTAGAATTAATTTATTAATTTAAATTTATTTATATTTAGTTAAGAAAAAATAAATAAAAAAATAATATCAAACATTAAAAATTTAAAAACTTACTCGTAAATCTTTGTTCCAAGTTTTGTTCTTACTTCTTTGAACTTTTCTCTTAACTTCTTTGTAATTTCTCCAATTTTTCCATCGTTTATTTTTCTTCCATCAATTTCAATAACTGGGACTATCTCAGCAGCAGTTCCAGTGATGAAAACCTCATCAGCAACATAAAGTTCATGTAAGGTTAATCTCTCCTCAATAACCTCATATCCTAACTCTTTTGCTAAATCAATAACTGTATCTCTTGTTATTCCCCTCAAAACACTTGAAGAAACTGGTGGGGTTTTTATAACTCCATTTTTAACAACGAAAATGTTATCTCCAGTTCCCTCAGCAACATAACCCTCTGCATCGAGCAAAAATGCCTCATCTACACCAGCATAGTTTGCTTGGATTTTTGCTAAGATACTGTTTAGATAGTTGAGGGACTTAACAGCAGGATTTAAAACATCAACAGGCAATCTCCTAACTGATGCAGTTATTACTCTTATTCCATCTTCTCCAAGCAATGGTTTCATTGGCTCAGCAATGCAGAATATAGTTGGGTTTTTGCATTTTCTTGGATCTAAACCTAAATCTCCAACTCCTCTTGTTACAACCAACCTTATGTATGCATCTCTTAGATTATTGACCCTTAGTGTTTCAATAACGACCTTTTCCATCTCTTCCTTTGACATTGGGATTTTTAAGCATATGGATTTTGCTGAATCATACAATCTGTCTATATGCTCCTTTAACTTAAAAACTACTCCATCATAAGCCCTTATACCTTCAAAGACCCCATCACCATAGAGCAAACCGTGGTCATAAACTGAAATTTTTGCATCTTCCTTGTCAACGAATTTTCCATTTAAATAAACCTTCATCAAATCACCTTTTTTGATATATTCACCAAATTCATTTAAGTTATTGAGATAGGTATTTTTAAATTTTATGTTTTGATTTATAGTCGTTTGCGTTATGAATGATTATTTAGAAATTTTATTACTCAAATTTCATTGTAGATTTTGATAATTTTTTAAATTTTAATTTTGTACATTTTAAATGGGAATGCGACTATTTTATGACTTTAATGATACCAAGACCTCAATGAACTCGTCTATATGTTCTTTTTTAACATGAGGCATAACTACAATCCTCAATGCATTTACGCACTTGCAAATTGAAACATACCATCCATGTTTTTTTAATTTTGAGCATGTTTCTTTTGGATTCTCATCTTTTAATGCCACTATGTTCATAACTGGTTCTATTACGCTTTCTATCCCATATTCTTTTGCCTTTTTTGTGAGGTAGATTGTGTTTTCCATGCACTCTGAGACAATCTTTTTATACCCTTCTTTTCCAAGGAGTTTCATAATGCCCCAAGTGCACGCAACACTAAATCCCGCCCTTGTTCCAACGATTGTTGCCTGCTGGGTTTCAGTTAAATATGGGGCCTCTATGTTTAAGTATTTCTTAAATGATTTATCCCTAAACAATATTCCTCCTGCAGGTATTGGGGAGAGACCCATTTTATGCGGATCTATTGTTATAGAGCAAACTCCCTCCAATGAGAAATCAAATTTGTAGTTGATATTTTTTTTCTTATATCTCTCATCTAAAAATGGAATCACAAAACCACCAAACGCAGCATCAACATGCAAATAAATATCATTTTCCACAGCTATTTTTGAGAGTTCCTCGATATTGTCTATTGTTCCAAGTTCTGTGCTTCCTGCAATGCCAACAATACCATCAACTTTGTAATCTTCCACATAATCTCTAACAAAATCAACATCAATTGTGTAATCCTTTGTTATTGGGGCTTTTATAAACTCTAAATCCATCATATCTCTTGCCTTATCAAATGAGAAATGGGCAGTTTCTGGGATTATTATTTTTGCATTTTTGTTCTTCATGTTTTTAATAGCCCTCATTGCCGTTAGATTTGCCTCAGTTCCACCAGTTATTATATATCCAAAGGCATTTTTGTTGTGCAATAGTTCTCCAATCATTCCTATAACTTCTTCCTCCAATTTCTTTGTGCCTTTAAACAGTCCCGGGTCTCCAAGGTTTGTCTCAAGGAACATCTCAACTATCTTTTTTGATATGGGGTGGGGCTTTGTGCACATTGAACCTAATATCCTCCCATTTTCATACTTTAAATCCATCTCTCTGTATTTTTTTAATGCCTCTAATACCTCTCTCTCACTTATACCTTTTTCTTCCATTTTCTCACTTTTTAGATTTGAATTGATGATTAATGCTTAATTGATATTCCGCTTTAGTTTCAACACTATTGATTATTATAATCAGCGACAAATGGTATTGAAATGAATATTATAAGGTAAAAATGACTACCTTTCCATTAGTGAGGTAATATTTAATTATAGAAAGTTTTGTCACTGATATTGGACAGACCCCATAAATTGGATGAGCGTTATATTTTTATTCTTTTAGTTGCTTTCCTCTGTGCCCAGCATTGGATGCATATTCCAACAGGTAGAGATGCTGTATGGCATCCAGAAATTTCAATAAAAACATCTAAGGCAGTAATCTTCCCTCCTAATCCCATAGCACCAATGCCTAAATTATTTATTCCCTCTAAAAGTTCTTTTTCTAATTTTGCTATATTTTCATCTTTATGTCTTTCTCCAATTTTTCTTAAAAGTGCCTTTTTTGCTAATTTTAACGCTACATCTGCAGTTCCTCCAATACCAACACCAACAACTATTGGCGGGCATGGCTTTCCTCCCGCATTTGCAACAGTTTCAAGGACAAATTTCTTTATACCTTCAATTCCTTCTGCTGGAGTTAGCATCTTTAAAGCACTCATATTTTCGCTACCAGCACCTTTTGGGAAAACAGTTATCTCTATTTCTCGGTTTAGGTTTTCATCAAACTCAATATTTATAAATGGAGCATTTAAACCAACATTTGTTTTAAAATTCTCTCTTGTTAAAGGATGAACCACATTAGGCCTTAAAGGAATCTCTTCCGTTGCTTTTTTTACACCTTTCTTAATTTCTTCAATTATCTTTATAATCTCTGATGAATTTATATTTTTTCCAATTTTTAAAAAGACAATTGGAACACCGGTATCTTGGCATAGCGGAATTTGCTTTTCCTCTGCAATTTTGTTGTTTTCTATGATTGCCTCTAAGATGTTTTTTGATGCTCCCTCTTCTATCCCATAAGCGTCTTCAATTGCTTTTTTAACATCATCTGGAAGATAAATAACTGCTTCTCTGAACAATTCAACAACAACATCAGAGATTCTCATTCTTTCACCATTATAGTCATTATTGAGATTATAAAGAAAGATTAGAGCACATAGAAAGTTGGGGCAAGAAATTTTTATAATACTCAAAATCAAAAGTAGAGAATGATGTAATAAGCTATTCCAAAAAAGTGGCTAAGATTTTAGCATATAAAAAGATAATTGGAAATATATTAAATTCTAATGTCTTTTATTTTATTAAGTATTCTTTTATCAATTTCTTCTTTATTTGGAAATGGCTCATAGAGGGCATTATTAAATTTTAAAGTGTGAAATTTTCCAAATTTTAGATGTAAAAGTTCATGGGCTATGATATATTTTATTTCATCTTCATTAAAGTCATTTATCAGGTTTTTGTTTATATATATGGTTTTTGTTGTATATGAAATAGATGCTATTTTCCTTTTATATGGTCTTGTTTTAATTTTTATGTCGTGTTTAATGTTTATATCCCCTTTTCCCTTTTCTCAATTATTTTAGCAAAATTTTTATAGCCCTCCAGGTTAAAAAGCTTTGAGGTCTTAAAATCCTTTTAACAGGCTCTAAAAATAAGATGTTTCTTTTAATTAAGAATTCTTTTATATCTTCCTTTATACTGTAAGCATCTATTTCATAGCTATTTTTAAAGAGCTTTAAAGCGTTAACTACTTTGTTATACTCAATTCCTTCAAACTTATTATTCTTAACCTTAGCCAACAAATCCATAAGCTCAGAGATTTCCATGTTCAATAGATAATTTAAGATTTCATCTAAATCATCAGTTTTCATTCTATTCATTACTTTTATTATTAGAACTGGCTTTCCCCCAACGTAAGAATAAATTTTCTCCTTCTCTTCCTCTGAAAGAGCCCTATTTAAAACATCCCCAGCTAAGAAACCCATAAACTTTAAAGCCGTTTCTTTATCAAAATCATCCACTAAGATATAATCGGTTCTACCTTTTAGCATAGCCCCATTGTAAACCTTCTCAATAAATAAACTATCAGAGGATAAGCAAAAGACATGGCTTAAATGCATTTCTTTAGTTAAACTTATAAAATAATTAAAAAGCTCATAAATTAAAAAGCCGTTTATTTCTAAATCCCCTATTTTTTGGAGTTCGTCCATTATAATTATAGGTCTCTTTCCTTCTTTTTCAATCTTCAGCAAGATATCAGTTATATACTTAAAAATATTCTTAGGTCTCTTTTTGTCCAATAGAGTATTTAATGTATTTTTTGGGATAGGAATTCCATATATAACGCTTGAATCTTTTATTAAACTTTTAACCAATTCAATAGGATTCTTATCTTCCTCATACTCTTCAAATAAAACCTCAATAAAATCATCATACTTAGAAATAAAATATCTCCTCAGATTTATGTAAAATACAACATATTTGTCCTTATCAAGATTGTTAATAACTTCATTAATTAAAGCCGTTTTCCCTGAGTTTATAGGGCCATAGATAAAATAAATAAAGTTCGGCTCACTCTCAATTATTGATAAAACTTCTTTAATCTCCTTCTCTCTATTGAAAAATTTCATTATAAACCCTCCATTAATTACATAGATTTTCTAATTTCGTCAATATATCCCCCTAACCTCATAAATAACTTCAAATATTCCTATTCAACCCCTCCAATTCCTTACTATATGCCAACCCCATGATTAAAAGTAAGGATTAAAAAATACTTAAATATTTCTTGAAATGTTTATCTTAACAGTCTCTATATTTAGCGTTATATTTGTATATTTGCATGAAGCAGCATATAAATATTGAATTTAAATAAGGTTGTAAAAATAGCAAATAGTATTAAAAAAATAAGGTGGATAATCCCTCTTAACAATTAAACAACATCAGAATTTTCGTTTTTCACTAAATCATGTTTTTTGTATTCTATTTTAATTATACTGCTTTTCATAATTTTCGTAATTCTGTCATTTTCATCTAAAACTAAAATATAACCTTCTGGATTATCTTCTATGATATAAACATCTTTTATTTCTTCATTGTTATTTAGTAAAATATCAGCCTTATAATTAGGAACATCTTGAAGAGCTAAGCAAATAATCATATACCAAATAGTTAACGTTATCCCACCAAAATGTAAGTAGATAATGAATTTTATGTTAAATCGCTATTTTATCCTCTTCAACAACTCCTTTGGATAATGCAATAAGGTATTTTCCAACTCCTTTTTACTCATCCCACAACCTAAACCAACTTTTTTTGCAAATTCAACGTCAATTAAATCTTCTGGGGCATGGGTGTCGGTATTTATTAATGTTGGGATGTCAAACTTCCTCGCCACACTCAAAACATAGCCATTTGTTAATGAATGCCCTCTCCTTGAGGTAATCTCCAAGAATATACCATTTTCCTTAACATTTTGTGCCGTCTCATCATCAATAAATCCAGGATGAGCAAGAATATCAACATCTTCAGATATTGAGGCGTAGTAGTTTGTTCCTTCTTCAACTGGCTCGACAACAGTTTCCCCATGAACAACAACAATCTCCGCCCCTAAATCTTTTGCTTTTTTTGCCATCTTTGGTATTGATTTTGGTGGAATGTGGGTCAGTTCAACTCCCACTATAACTTCAATATCCCAGTATTTTTTTAGTTCTTCTTTTGCAAGGATTGTTTTTTCAATTAACTCCTTATAATTACTTGCATCTGCGTGATCAGTTATTGCTATTGCTTTATGCTCTAAAACTATAGCCCTCCTAACTAATTCAGAAGGAATTAATTCCCCATCACTAAATACCGTATGTGTATGGAAATCAAACCTCATTTTATCACCAATCATTTTGATACAATACAGAAGTATTAAATATCTGTAGTTATAAAGATATTTTTGTATATTAAGGGGGTGTTTTAATGGACTATGTTGATTTGAACTATACGCCAAGTGAGAATGATTTGCTATCTTGCATAAGGGTAAAGGCAAAAAATTTAATGAAAGTTGCAAATGAAATTGCGGCAGAAAGTTCTATAGGAACATGGACAAAAGTTCAAACAATGAAAAGTGATGTATATGAAAAATTAAGACCAAAGGTTTATGAAATTGAAGAGATTGGGGAAGAGGGGGAGAGTAAAGTAGGAATAATAAAAATTGCCTATCCGCTGGATGCCTTTGAAATTGAAAACATGCCGGGAACATTGGCAGGGATTGCTGGGAACATATTTGGAATGAAAATTGTTGATGGATTGAGAATTTTAGATTACAGATTCCCAGAAAAGTTCGTTAAGGCATACAGAGGGCCAAGATATGGAATTGATGGTATAAGAAAATTGCTAAAAGTTGAGGAAAGGCCATTACTCGGAACCATAGTAAAACCAAAAGTTGGGTTAAAAACAGATGAATTTGCAGAAGTTGCATACAACGCATGGATTGGGGGATGTGACATAGTTAAGGATGATGAGAACCTTGTGTCCCAAAGTTTCAACAAATTTGAGGATAGAATCTTTAAGGTTTTAGAGTTGAGAGATAAGGCAGAGGAAGAAACTGGAGAGAAAAAAATCTACATGCCAAATATCACTGCTCCATACAGAGAAATGATTAAGAGAGCTGAACTTGCAGAGGATGCAGGAAGCGAGTATGTTATGCTTGATGTTGTAGTTCTCGGATTCTCTGCAGTGCAACAGTTTAGAGAAGAGGATTTCAAATTCGTAATTCATGCCCACAGAGCAATGCACGCTGCGATAACCCGTTCAAAGGATTGGGGAATAACTATGCTAACTCTCGCTAAGATATACAGGCTTTTAGGAGTTGATCAACTCCACATTGGAACCGTTGTTGGTAAAATGGAAGGAGAAAGGGCTGAGGTTTGTGCTATAAGGGATGAGATTGTATTGGATAAAGTTGAGAAAGATGATAAAAATAAATTCTTCGACCAAGATTGGTTTGGAATGAATAATGTTTTCCCAGTAGCTTCTGGGGGAGTTTATCCTAAGTTAGTTCCAGAAATCATTGAAATTCTTGGAAAAGATGTTATTATCCAGGCAGGTGGTGGAATTCACGGGCATCCAGAAGGAACTGTTAAAGGAGCAATAGCTATGAGGGCAGCGATAGATGCAGTTATGGAAGGAAAATCATTAGAAGAGAAGGCAGAAGAGGTTAAAGAATTAAAAGTGGCATTGGAGCATTGGAAATAATCACATTTTTATTTTCGCTCATCCGCAAACATCATTACCTATAGATAACAAGTTTTACCATTGATAATTTTTTATATGCAAGGTAAAGCCTTTATATGGACAATCCTGAGTGAACATGAGCGTTTTTTTGTTTTTATCATACATATACTTTTATTTCCACTTCCTTTAGAGCCTTTTTTAGATAAAAATAAAATTTCCATCCCTAAGGGTTGATTTTAACAAATCACTTAATTTTGATAAAAAACTTCTTTTTTCTATTTCCATCCCCCTAAGGGTCTGATTTTAACCTACTTAACTAAATACCTATGGAAAGCATTAAAAGAGCCGCTTTCCATCCCCCTAAGGGTCTGATTTTAATTTTACTTTATTTTCTAAAAACTGAATTTCTAAACGAAAATTTCCATCCCCCTATGGGTCTGATTTTAACTCAATTGTCTGTCTTCTGGGATGGGAGGGGTTTTAATTATTTCCATCCCCCTATGGGTCTGATTTTAACGAAAGACATTGATTACCACTGCATTGGCAGTTAATAAGGCACAGCAATTTCCATCCCCCTATGGGTCTGATTTTAACTATGTTTAAATATTTTATAACAAAAAAGGATTTAGAATTTCCATCCCCCTATGGGTCTGATTTTAACTAGATTTTATAGTTACTTCACCAAAAATTATTTATGAATTTCCATCCCCCTATGGGTCTGATTTTAACATTAACTTTTACAGGTTCAAATAAACCAATTAAATAACTTAATTTCCATCCCCCTATGGGTCTGATTTTAACTTGATTAAATTAGTTGCATGCGTGGCTCTTAATATATGATTTCCATCCCCCTAAGGGTCTGATTTTAACAATGTTCAAGTAATTTGTTTAATAATGGTGTGGCAGTATTTCCATCCCCCTAAGGGTCTGATTTTAACGGAGCATGTTCTTTAATTTTTTCAAGTATTTTTTCAACGAAATTTCCATCCCCCTAAGGGTCTGATTTTAACACACACAGAAGTATTACTGTGTTGTGTGTGTGATTTATTTCCATCCCCCTAAGGGTCTGATTTTAACCTAAACATTTTTAGACCATCATTGGTATGGACCTATGGAAACAAATTTCCATCCCCCTAAGGGTCTGATTTTAACGCAACAAGGATAGTGTTGTTGTATGCTTTCATATTAAATTTCCATCCCCCTAAGGGTCTGATTTTAACGATTTTAACTTAATACTATTAACTTATGCCAATGCCACTTTGCTGGATTTCCATCCCCCTAAGGGTCTGATTTTAACAGGACAATATTTTGCTCTTTTTCCTATATAAAGTTTTCTATTTGCTTGAGGTTGTCGAAAAATACGAATACTATAAATAATAGTAATAATAATTATGAGCGGCAGAAAAACCAAAAGAAAAGGATACTGGAAAGCCTACGATAAGAGGTTTAAGATATTCAATATTAAGTACACTTATGATTTTGTTTCATTTATTATAAATATTTTACTTCCATATAAAGAAAAACGCAAAGTAGGAAGGCCTTTAGCTATAAGTTACAATGAATATATAGCTACTCTAATAATAAAACACATTTTTAGAATTAGTTTAAGAGATTTAGAAACTCTTTCCGATTATTTACATAAAAAGCATATAGATAGCTCCACATACGGAAAAGCTTTTCAGAGGATTAAAATAAGCGATTTAACTAAAATAATCGTTGGATTACACTTAATTATTGCTAATTCGTTAAAATCATCGGTTATAATTTACATAGCTGATTCCACTGGAGTCCATTTATTAAGAGTGTATTGTGAAAGAATCAGAGTTGTGAATAATGAAATAAAAAAGGTAAAGTATCGGGTTTTTGACAAAATGCACGTATTAGCTTGCTATTATAAAGATTATGGATTAATTTCGATTGTTATGGTAAAATGGGATAATGGATATAGTTCAGACAGTAAAAACTTACTAAAAATGATAAAATCTTTAGATTTTGTGAAAGGTGCGATAATATTGTTGGATGGTGGTTACGATGATGAAGATTTACTTAGAGAGTTGTTATCTATAGACCTCATTCCAATAGTTAAAACAAAAGAGTTTAAATGGGATTACGGTATTTCTAAAATCAGAAAGAAAGTTAAAAAATTGTTTGATAAGAAACTGTATAAAATTAGAGGGGTAATAGAAGCGATATTTGGAGGGCTAAAAACTAAATTTAGATTAACTCTAAATGAAAAACTACCTGAAAGTAGATGTAGAGCTACTTTAGCAGTAGCAATCGTTCATAATATTTTAACACTAATGAGAGTTATTAGTATTAGAGAGTAATATTTAAATTCATTGATGAAATAATTTTTCGACAACCTCTATTTGCTTCTTTTTGGGACGTTAATTTTCGAAGGGGTATTAACAGTGTTCATTTATATACCTCTGCACTTCCCTAAAAATCGTTTAAATTCGAAATAATTTTTTAAAATCTATTTAAATCGTTAAATAAACCCTATCAATCGGGGAAAATTTGAAATAATTCCTATTATTCCTTAAAATCCAAAAATCTCAATAAATCCTTAAATTTAAATATACAAATCTTTCAAAATAAAGCACCCTCCGAAATTTGATAAAAATCCTTAAAATTAAAAAATAACTCCTAAAAATTGAATAAACTAAAAAATAAAAATTTTCAGCGAGGGAGGGTTATCTACTTGCAATATTTAACACACCGTAATATTTATATATGGTGGTGATATAGTCGTTCTACAAAATGCAGCACTATTTACAACATTAATTTTTTATTTTAGCTAAGAAAGTGCTAATTGGTAGTGAAATGGTGGAAAGGATTATGAATAAAGGAAAAATAGATAAATGTAAAGAAAAAATAGAGGAATTAAAATCAATCTTAAAAGAACTTGGAATAGACACTGCAAAAGAATTGGAGGAAAATGTTGATTTGCAGTATCTATATTTAAAAAACCTTCAAAAGAACCTTAAAGATGATGAATTATTTATTAAATTGGTTATTCTCAATGCATTAGTTAGTTATCAACTTTCATCAACGGGAGAACTTTGGTGGAAGGAGTTTTCAAATTATTGGTCAGAAATAGAGATTAAAGACGATATTTTTAAAGAATATAAGGATTTTTTGGTAAATTGTAAAGGTAATAGGCGACTTTTAAATGCAAAAATGAAGAGGATAGATAAAATAGAACCTTTTTTGAAAAATTTGGGTATTGGAGATATTAAAAAATATTACAAAAATATGAATGTATTTAGAAATCACTTAGCAAACCAGTTAAAAACAAAAAAAGAATCTAAAACGATAGTATTTACAGTTAAAATGTTTGGATACGCCTCAAGAATATCATTTAATAAATTCATCCCGTATCCTATGGAAATAGAAATCCCAAAAGATAGTAGAATAGAAAAATATACAAGAAAATTCACCAACGAAGAGCCAATAAAATTTTGGAAAAAAATTGGGAGAGAAATTAATTTGCCTCCTCTCCACATAGATTCTATTCTTTGGCCAGTTCTTGGAAAATCTCATGAAGTTAGGGAACTTTTAAAAAAACACTGTAAAAAATCAGATTTGATTTTTAAGTTAGTGGAGTTATAGAGGATTTTGATGGTTTTAAAAGCTTTTTAGAGCACCTTCTCCAATTTCTCAACAACCTGCATTATATCCTCATTTTTAACTCCAATTGCAGAATTTACAACAATGTAATCATAAGGATATTCCCCTAAATAGCAGGTTCCAAATTTATCATTTTTTCGAATTCCTCTTGGGCCCGTTATCCTTAGGTTATATAATTTTGCAGCAACATCAACTGGGTCTTTTTTTGTTGTTATACATGAAGAGATTGGGTTTTTTACATTTAAAACCTTTTCTTCCTTTTTCTTTGCGAGTTCATTTAACAAATCATCCAACAATTTTTTACTCTCTTTTTGTTTTTTCATCAAATCTAAATATTTATTCATTCCCAAAGACAGAAGAGATACTAATATATTAACTACTGGCGTGGCACACGCTCTTCCTGGATAACAGAGAGAGACCTCCCTCAAAAATTCTCTATCTCTTGAGTAAATAATACCTCCTCCAATAGGTGTGAATAAATTCTTATCGGATGAGCTAACAACAGCATCAACTCTATGCTTAAATGCCTTCTTTAACTTATCAATGTAGAAGTTGTTTTGAATAGCATAAGCTCCATTGATTATGTGAGGAATACTAAATTCTTCACAAATTTTTGAGATCTCAACAATATCATCGCTCTCTCTTGGTGGGAAAAACGTTAAAGTGCTTAAAACGCAAGGATTGTTGTTTTCTTTTATCTCCTTTTTTATCGCATCCTCTATATCAGAAACATCAACTCTAACGGCATCTCCATAAAGTTTTGTCTCAACTAATCTCATTCTCATGCCTATAAAAGAAGTTGCTTTTATCGGGCTTTTGTGTGAAGCGTAGGGATAAATAACGACATTTGAATGGTATTTTTTCCTTGCTGCACTTAAGCATAATGCCAAAGACATCCCAGTTGCTACTGGAGTTGCTATTGCATTAACTTTTAACCCCAAATTTTTTAAAAAGCTCTCTAAAATCTTGTTTGTCAATGCATACATTATACTTGCTCCTGGGGCTTTAGGTTGGGCATCAATTAAATTCCCACTCCTACCAATGCCATGGCAAAATCCTCCAACGAGTTCATTTTGGATTTTTGAAGCGATTCTTGCCTCCCTCTCCCCTATTTGGATGACCTTTGGGTCTTTGTCAGTGTCCATTAGGGATAGAATTTTTAATAGAAGTTTTATCTTATCATCATCCAATCCTTCCTTTGGGATTTTCCTTTGGTTGAAAATCTCCTCTATTATAGCTAAGTTATCTTTTAAAGTTAATTCTCCTCTTTTTTCCATATTACTTGGAATAAGCCCAGTAAAATTTAAATCAAGCATAATATCATCCTCAAGTAAAGATTAGTCAATTTTTAAATGCCTTGTTTTACTATCGTCTGGGATGTATTTTAAAATTCTGTTTGGTCTTAATCCATACAACAAAGCCCTATCTGTGTAGTTTAAGATGATATTCATTAAATCACATGCCCTTATATATAAACTTCCCTTTGCACATGCCCTCTCATTAAATTCCTTAACATCATCTCTCCTAACATTCTTTCCAACTATTGTTATAGGAACACTCTCTCCAGAGTGGATTAAATTTCCAACTGATGGTGTTGAGTGATCTCCTGTAATGATAATTAAATCATCCTCTAAGTTTAAGAGAGGTTCCAAACATGCATCAATCTTTTCAATAACTTTCTTTTTAAGTTCTGGATTTTTTGTGTGGGCTGCCTCGTCTATCTCTTTTGTATGGATATGGATGAAATCATAATCTAAGTCAACTGCCATCTCAACCGCCTTTTTAAAATCCCCACATTTGATATAGTCCAATCCTAAAAACTTTGCCAAACCACAGAACACTGCACTATTGCCAATGACAACTCCTCTCATTCCCCATCTTTCACTGAATGGTTCTACTTTTTTGTATTTTCCTGCCCATTTTGTTAATAGCATGTTTGCTTTTTGTTTCCCCATTTTTGCCCTTTTTCTATTTATTTCATGGTTATCCAATTCTTTAAAGCACTTTTTTAGATATTCGTTTAATGCTTCAGCAGTAGATTTTGCTTTGTTATATTCCATCCTACTTTTGCAGAGTTTTTTTATTGGACAGATTCGCAGAACATGCCTGTTCATATAAAATGGGTCACCATCTGAAATTTTATCTGAAATCCATCCATTTTCCTCCCTTATTATTAAAATACAGTGTGCATCATGGGTATATTTTAGTTCAAATTCATAACCATTAACATAAGTTGGTAAACTGTCTATGAGCTCCTCAATCTCTTCCTTTGTTATGTCTTTTGTTCGCCTATCTTTTATAAGTAGTTCTCCATTATGTTTTTCAACAAAACCAAATGTTGCTCTTAAATAAATTTCGTTATCTTTAACCTCTACGCCCTCCCCAAGTGCCTCAATCAACCCCCTACCTGGGAAATCATTTAAACTGTATCCCCAAAGTAATAAGTGGGATACTTCAGAACCTAATGGAACACCCTCTTTATATGGAACCATTAATCCTGTTATCCCTCTTTTTGCAAATTCATCCAAATTTGGAGTTTTTGCAGCTTCTAATGGCGTTTTATTGCCTAAGATTTCTGAAGGTCTGTCTCCTAAACCATCTAATAAAACTACTATTGCTCTCATAATATCACTTCAAAATGTTTTGGAAAAATGATAAAAAATAAAAAATAAAAAATTATAATTAAAAGTTTTATTAAACAAAAAATTAAATAAAATTAAATAAACTCCTTAACAATTTCAATATATCTAAAATCTCCTTCATACCCTCTTTTAATAATTTCAACAGAAACTGGGTATATGAACTCATCTAAAAATCTTTTGACTTTTTCCTCTTCAAATATAATTTTTCCATCTTTATCTCTGTAATTCCCGCTAAATACACACGAAAACTGTCTCTTCCCCTGTTTCCAACTTTCCTCAATAATTTCCCTTATTTTACTGTTTTCTTTAACATATTTTATTGGAAGTTTTAATTTAACACCCAATGCATCACATATTTTTTCATACACTTCCAAAACCATCTCCAACTGGTCAATCTTAAAATCACTGTTGTGGTAAACCCTCTCTCCCCCTATTATTACTCCCCCTAAGTGCTTTGATAATGGAATTCTTAAAATCCTTAAATATGCATGACATCCTATGCATGGTGTGTAAAAGCCAAATTTTTTAATGATTAATGAGACAAACCTCCCATTTAGTGCATTCCATAGTTTGGGCTCAAATATGAAATGTAAAGGCAATAGAACTTTATCTTTGTAGAGATTTTTTATTCTATTATTTAATGTCTCCCAATTTTTGTAAAATATCTTTTTATCTCCATAATCTGTCCCAGTAAATGCAACTACTGGTAGTATAGCATCAAATTCCCTAAATGCCTCTATTATTGCAGCAACACTATCTTTCCCAGAGAATTCCCCAATCGCAATATCTTTTAAATCTATTCCAAATTCATCTATAATTTTAAATGTTTCCTCTGAAAGTTCCAACTTATTAAACGATGTCTTAAAATCTATATACATTCAATCACCTATGTTCCTTTAGGTATTCCTCACACAGTTTTTTAGTCCTTATTATTTCCTCAATATCCATCAGTTCAATAAGCCAGAAATCACAACCAACATCCAAAAGTTTGTCTAATGTTGGCCTTAGGTTTTCAAGATTTTTTGGGGCAATATGTCCGATTTTTGGAACCTCTAATTCATAAACATGGACATTATATATCTTATCTGAAAAGATATCTATATATTTAACCCTGTTCTCATAATCAACATGTCCAATATCGTAAGTTATTAAGCAGCCAGTGGCATCAGCTATCTCAATTAAGTTATTTGGATTTGATGAAAATCCAGTCCTTAAATTTTCAATGCAAATTTTTACATTTCTTTTTCTTGCATAATCAACTAATTCAGATAAGTTGGAAATTAAAACATCAATATTTGGGTCCTTTCCATTGGTTATGTGAAGTGTTAAGTAGTCATGATCTGAAACCATATCAACAGTATGTTTTAAAATGCTTAGGGCGTTGCTGTTTGAGTTCCCTAAATCTACAATTGGAGCGTGAAAACCTACAATATTTTCCATTTTTTTGTTGTATGGGCAGAAATGCAAACCCCAATCTATGAGTTCAAATTGTTTAAATTTTTCAATGAGATTCGTGTTTTTAATTCTGACACATACCCCAAGCAAACAACCACCTTTATATGTCATTATGTCATAAATATATGCAATTAGTATATATAAACATATCATTAGAAAATCTAATAACATGGGTGAAAGTGTGATAATCATATTTGACCTAAATGGAACAATAGCAACAGATGGGATTATAAAGGACTCGACAAAAAAGCGAATAAAAGAACTGAGAAAATATCATGAAATTTTTATCCTCTCCGCAGACACCTTTGGAACGTTAAAAGATATAGAGGAAGAGCTTGGCATTAAGGGAATTAAAGTTGATAAAGAAAAGTATGGAAGTGAAAAAATAGCAAAAAACGAAATCTTGAAGGAAATTAGGGAAAAATACAAAAATGAAAAAATTATAGCCTTTGGAAATGGGGCAAATGATGAGCTATTATTAAAAAATGCTGATTTGGGAATATGTGTCTTGGGAGATGAAGGAACTTGGACAAAAACACTACTAAACTCTGATATTGTTGTTAAAAATATTGATGATGGCTTAGATTTAATTTTGAAGGAAAAAAGGTTGAAGGCAACAATAAGAGAATAAGTTCCCACCAAAAATATAAGCATATTATTATTCCAAAAGAAACCTCTAAATGAAACTTTAAAAAAGGTTTCATCCAAATCGGATGCACTGACCTGAAACTTTAGAAAAGTTTCATCAAAATGGGATGCATTGCTTCGCTTCGCTCAGCAATGCCTCTTAAGGAATTTAATATCATATATTAAATTTTCTAATTAATCTTTCTTGCTTTTATAAAGGGGTTGTTGAATTTTGGTACTAGAAAATTGGGAAAAAGTATTACTCATTTTTTCAAATTAAAATTGAGATTTTTGGAAGATTTTTGTTGGTTGTTTTTATTTTTGTAGTTTTAAGTTTGGATTGGTTTTGGATTGTATAATATCTCTGCTAATTATTGAGATTTATTGGTGTGGTTGTGCGTTGGATTTATAAATAATTTGCACAATCTTTCTTACTTTTATAAAGGTTTCAATAATTGGGCAGTAAGAAAAATAGGGTTGAAAAAGAAAGATTTATATAGGAGTTTAGGTATAAAATAAGGATGAAGTTATAGGGTTTGAATTACTCATCCATTAAAACAAGGATGGAAACTGATATATAAATTGAATATCAGATTGACTAATGTTTTGTTTGAATTACTCATCCATTAAAACAAGGATGGAAACTGTGGGATAATGTGAATATAATATATTGATTATGTTAGTTTGAATTACTCATCCATTAAAACAAGGATGGAAACATAAAACGGATATTTGTGATTTAATATTTTCAACAGTTTGAATTACTCATCCATTAAAACAAGGATGGAAACCAAAATGGCTGTGTTATTGGATACCGAGGAAAAAAGGGGTTTGAATTACTCATCCATTAAAACAAGGATGGAAACAATCCATGATTTTAAGCGTTCCTTGTCCTCCGCCAAGTTTGAATTACTCATCCATTAAAACAAGGATGGAAACTTTTACCAAATAAATTAACATCCCAAACCCAGCAAGTTTGAATACCTCATCCATTAAAACAAGGATGGAAACATGATTTTATTATTAAAAAACTACATCATTAAAAAATTTGCATCCATAAATATTCAAATGTATGATAGGAATTGGAGTTAAGAGAATAAAACATCATCTTTTAAAATTTTAGAAACGCTCATCTTCAAGTATCATTACCTATAGATAACAAGTTCTACCATTGATAATTTTTAATATATCCTGCCTACAAAGCCACGATAACAGCACACTATTTATATAGGTAATCTTGAATGAACATGAGCGTTTAGAAAAAGTCTATTTTACACATTAAGTTTATAGTTGTGCGTTAAATTTAATATTTCAATTTTAAGAGAGGGTAAAAGATAAAAACTAAAAATAAGTTTAAAAATTCCCAACTACAAACTTGCTTAAAATTAAAAATTTAAGGTTGAATTTAAAGTTATAACTTGTATTATATTTAATTAGAACGTAATTACCTTATCACTTTCCTTAACAAACGCAACTAAATCATGCATTGTTCCAAACTCAACGCCTTCAATTAAATCTTCATCACTCAATCCCCTTGCCCTTCCACATGGACCACATGCCTTAACTTTTGCCCCCATTTCAATGCAGTTCTTTAAAAACTCCAAATAGTTTGGAACTTCTGCTGGATTTTGGTTCTTCTTAGCAACGTAAACTCCATCCTCAATTAAGAAGATATTTACTTCAATTCCCTCCAACAATGAAGTTAAAGCAAATCTCAATGCTGAGTATGCCCTCTCTTTTCCATACGGGGCAGTTGTAATGATAACGGTAAATTTCAAACTTCCACCTCTTTATTTTTTGATAACAATTCTAAAACCATTTTCGGTCTCCTCTGCAGTAACAACAGTATATCCATTACTCTCTGCAAATCTTTTTATATTTTCTAATGCTGGTTTGTAATCTCCAACGACTTCTAACTCTTCTCCTTCTTTTAATTGCTCTAATGCCTTTTTTGTTTTCAATACTGGCACTGGGCATATATCTCCGGTAACATCAATTTTCATAACATTCACCCCAATATTTTAATTTTAAAAATGCAAAAAATGGTATAAATAATTTTCTTAAAGCAAATTTAATAGCAAAAATATACATTAGAAAATCTAATGACTATGCATCTAAATTTTTAAATTGTTAAAATTACGATAATTTGATCATTATTAATCGTGATAATCCTCCTGAAAATAGCATCCTAAATTTATAAACAATATATATTGCCTTTTACTGTGAAAATAGCAAGTTTTTATTTTTGTTTTAATCTGCTTATTCGTTTATTTTATTTTCTTTTATTTATCATGTATCCCAATGCTCTTTATTTGTTGCCATTTTATACCAATACAGAGCCAATTACAATCAAACCTACAACATACCCTAAGATTTCTACCAATTTGCTACCTCTAAATGGTCTCTTTAGGTCAGTTGTGATTTGCTCAATATCCTCAGCAACTTCATGGTTAAGGTTGTTAATGTTGTTTAATCTTGTTTCCATAATACCACCCCCGTGGTTTTTGTGATTTTTAATTTCGTATAAAACAACTCGCTTGCCATCAGGAATTTTACACTTGATAATACATTGAAAAAACAAATATATATACTTTTTTGCTCATTATAAATCGTGATAAATGTTTTTAATGAAAAATAATGACAAATTCTGCGTTTTTACTTTAATGATTAATCATGACAAATGTAAAATAACAAGATCAAAATAAAATTCAATATCGTCTAAAATTTTCATGCTATAACGCTATAGATTTTCAAGGAATAAGGCACTGTCCATAATCTTAAAATTTCCAATTTTAGGTAATTTAACAAAATTTTAATTTAAATAAAAAAGTAAAATAAAGTAAAATTGAATATGGTGAATTAGATGTATAGTATAAAAATGAGAGCATCAAAGAATGGAAAGCATATTTCTGGAGCAGAGAGAATTGTAAATAAAGAGGAAATTGAACTTGTAGCAAATGAATTAATAAAAAGAGCCCTAATGCACGAAAATGGAACACCTGACTTTATAAACTTAAAGATTGAGGAGATTAAAGAGGAGATAGAATATATTGACCACTTGCCAATAAAAACAATAGAATGCAAAAATAAAAGAGAAGCAAGAGAAAAGGCAAGAGAGTTATTAAAAAATGAGGGTATTTCAGATGAATTAATAGATTATGCATTCAAGATTATTGATAAAGGAGGAATGAGAGGGGCGGCAATTTTAAATTTAAGAGGGGAGAGGTTGGAGCCAGATAAAGAAAGAGGGGTTAGGGTTAAAAACATTGATACAACAAAAGAACTAAAGGAGAAGATTTTAAAGGAAAAATTGGGGACAGAGAGGACTGTTGATGCTATTGCAATTGCATCTAAGGTTATTCATTTAGGGATTATAGCGGAGCTCTGCACCTCAGACAACAAAAGTTACACAACCGGCTATGTTGCAACTAAAAAGGGATATTTTAGAATTACAAATTTAAAAGAAAAAGGAGAGAATGGAGGAAGAGTATTTTTTGTTAAAAATGATGTTGATATAGAAGATTTAATAAACAAATTAGAAAACAAGCCATTCATTATAAAATAAAAAGGGATTTTTATGTTTAGGGAAAAGTTAAAGAGAGAGATTGAAATTATAAAAAGCAATGGATTGTATAGATTTTTGAGAGAAAAAAGAGATAACATTTTAGATTTTTCCTCAAATGATTATCTATGCCTATCAAAGCATCCAGAAGTTATTGAAGCAGTAAAAGAAGGGCTGAAGTATGGGGTTGGTTCAACTGGTTCAAGATTAACATCTGGAAATATAAACCATCAAAGATTGGAAGAAAAAATAGCAGAGTTTAAAGAAACAGAGAGGGCATTGGTTTATTCGTCTGGTTATGCAACAAATGTTGGGGTTATATCTGCACTCTGCAAAAAAGGGGATTTAATTTTGAGCGATAAACTTAACCACGCCTCTATCATTGACGGTTGTAGGTTAAGTAAGGCAGATGTTTTGATTTACAATCATTGTGATGTGGAGCATTTAGCCAATTTAATCGAGGAGAATTGGAAAAAATACAACAATTTATTTATTATAACTGATGGCGTTTTTAGTATGGATGGTGATGTTGCCCCTCTTAGAGATTTAAAGAAAATAGCGGATGAGTTTAATGCCATTTTGATTATTGATGATGCACATGGAACAGGGGTTTTGGGAGATGGAAAAGGAACATTAAAGCACTTCAATTTAAAACCTTCTGACAATATCATCCAAATTGGGACTTTATCAAAGGCAATTGGTGGTTTAGGAGGATTTGTTTGTGGGATTGATGAGGTTGTAGAGTATTTAATAAACACTTCGAGGAGTTTTATTTATTCAACTGCTCTCCCTCCACATGTTGTTGAAGGTTGCATTAAGGCATTTGAGATTATTGAAAGGGGAGATGTTGTTAAAGAACTTCAAAAAAACATAAAAATAGCAAATGGGATTTTTAAGAAAAATGGATTTATTAAGGAGAATAATCTAACCCCAATCTACCCATTTATTTTTAAAGAAAAAACTATGCTTATTGCTGAGCATTTAATAAAAAATAACATCTTTTGTGTTGGGATTAGGTATCCAACAGTTCCTAAAGGTTTAGAGAGAATAAGGGTAAGTATAAATGTTAGTCACAAAAAGGAGGACTTTGAATTGTTGTGTGAGAAAATTAAAGACATCTATCAAAATCACCTAAATCAAACAACAAACAATCCTTATCCTCTTTATTCTCGACTCTTCTCCCAATAATGGCATAATATTTCTCATAATCATCCAATCCAACAAGTTCTGATTTTCTTTTTAAATCATTAAGTATTTTTTTAACATCTTTACCTTTCAAATTCTTCCATTTAACTTCAACAAATAACACCCTTTTCTCATTTTTATTTAAAGCAATTAAATCGACCTCTTCCCCCTTTTTCCACCATCTCCCAATATTCAAAAATTTAAATGGTAATTTATTGTTTTTATTGAGTTCAATTAAAAATTCCTTAGCAACTTTTTCAAAAACAAAGCCCAAATATTGATTATAGTCATTCTTTATCTCCCCAATCTCAAAAATACCCTCTTCAATCGCAGACAAATTTGGGAAGATGTATCTAAAATAAAAAGCAATGAAATTATCCTTAATATAATACCTTCCCCTTTTTGTTTTTGGACTTTCGGTTATTGGAATTTCCCTCTCAATGAACTCCGTCTCAATTAGATTCTTTAAATATGGTGTTATATCTGAATGCTTAATACCTAAATAATTCTTTATCTCCCCAAGTGAATGATTACCAAAGGAAATTGCTTCAAGTATCTTTTTGTAAGTTGTTGGTTCTTCAAATTCATACTTCATCAAAAAATCAACCTCATACTTCAAAAAACTATCAACTCTTTTAATTTCTTCCTCTAAATAATCCCAAAATGGCAGTTTGATTTTTTCAAGATAGTAGGGAATTCCATCTGCAAAACCATAAATCTCAACAAGTTCCTTCCAAGTTGCATTGGGGAAAAATTCCTTTAAATGCTTAAATTTTAACGGCTTAATTTTTAAAACGCCCGTTTTCCTCCCATAAAGTGGGGATTTATAACTTAAAACTTTCTCTCCCATCATGGATATTGATGAACCAAGAATAATAAGTTTTGTTTTTGTATCTTTCAAATGAACATCCACAATTCTTTGGAATAAAGATAGAATATTTGGGTTTTCTTTAATTAAATTTGGAAACTCATCAATAATAATGATTTTATCCTTTAAAAAATTAAAATATGCCTCCCAATCCTCTCTGGCATATTCAATTGTTGGTACTACCTTTGATGCGTATCTTTTAAAATGCTTTAAATTATCTCCTTCAACTGCTAAGTAGTAAATATGCTCTTTGTTTTCTACACTTTTTAATGCTAATTTTGTTTTTCCTATCCTTCTTCTCCCATAAATAACTACAAATTCAAACGTATTGCTATTAAGTTTTTCACTTAGTGCTTTAAGTTCTTCCTCTCTGTTGATAAACATGATAATCACTTAATGATAATTATAATTATAATAATTGAAATTATCATTTTTATAGGTTTTGATAAAATATTTATCCCATTGGCAGGAATTTTGAAAAGGTGATAAAATGATATTTGTAACAGGAACAGACACTGGTGTAGGGAAAACTTATATCTCATCAATTTTGGCAGAGAATTTAAAGAAAATGGGTGTTAATGTTGGGTATTTAAAACCAATTGAGACCGGAGGAAGAGAGGACACTCTAACCTTAAAAAATATCTTAAAAACTGATGATGATTTGGATTTGATGAACCCTATTAATTTAAAACTTCCTTTATCTCCAAACATTGCTTTTGAAGTTGAAAATTATGACATCTCTTTGGATGAGATAAAAGAGAAAATAAAGAATGCCTATGAAACTTTAAAAGAAAGACATGATTTTTTGATTGTTGAAGGAGCAGGAGGAGTTTGCGTTCCAATAAAAGAGAATTTTTTAATGAGTGATTTGATTAAGTTTTTAGATTTGGATGCGGTTGTTGTTTCAAGACCTAATTTAGGAACTATAAACCACACTTTATTAACTGTTGAGCATTTGAGGAACAAGGGGATTAATGTTAGGGGAGTTATCATTAACTGCATAACTGATTTGAGTGAAGTTCTATATTATGAAAAAACCTTTGAAACAATTGAGAAAGTTGGGAATATTGAGATAATTGGAATTGTTAAGAGCAGGGAAGATTTTGAAATTGATTTTAAGAAGATTTTAAAATAAATTGGGGATATTTATGCTACCAGATACACCAGCAGATTTATTAAAAAATGATTTTTTGGGAACAAAAGAAAAAGCAGAATTTATAAAAGAGTTTATTAAAGATTCTGGTAATAGAGACTATTTAAGAAAGAATAATATGATAGTTCTTTATGGAAATTGGGGAAGTGGGAAGAGTAGCGTTATTAAATATATCCACGATGAACTAAACAAAGAAGAGAACTTCAAATGCATAATTTTTAATGCATGGCTTTATGAAAGAGATGATAATTTGCCTTATTCTTTATTGGAATTTATTTTGGATGAATTAGAAAAAGATGGTAGATTTAAGCACAATATTAAAATAGCAAAAGACAAGATTTTAAAAACCGGTTTCAATGTTTTTGGTGGAATTTTAAAAGGTTTTTCTATTAATTTTTCCCCAATATTTCCAATTAGTTATAATCCAAAAGATACAATAGAACATTTTGAAAAAATGAACGAAATAAAATCCCATTATAAAGAAATTGATGAACTTATAAGTGAATTTAAATATATTTCAGATATACTTAAAGATAAAACACTTATTGTATTTATTGACGAACTTGACAGATGTGAGCCAGAGCATATTTTGGACTTATTGGCATCAATTAAGTTATTTTTTGCTTGTGGGAAAAATATTATTTATTTCGTTGCAGTTGATAAAGAAGCAGTTTCTAAAGCAATTAAAACAAAATATGGGGACATTATAAAAGCAGAAGAATATTTAGAAAAGATTTTTAATATATCATTTAGTATGCCAAAAGATTTTGAATTGAAGAAATTTATTAAACAATATGAGTTTTTTAATGATGACGATACTGCTGAAAAACTTGAAAAATTCTTTAAATCAATTAATTTCACAAATCCAAGACATTTAAAGAAGGTTTTGAATAAGTATGAACTTCTTGTAAGGATTAAAAATTTAGGATTGGATAAAAATGAATTAATTCCAGAAATAATAAGAATTGTTGAAGAGAATGGAAACAAGAGAAAAGTTGGATATTTACTTGATACGGTTTTTGTTTTGTATTTTATAATTCTTTATGAGGTTTATCCTGAAAAATATCTGGAAGTTAAACGATATAATTATAGAATTAAGCATTTAAAATATATAACCACGGCGTTTTCAGGAGGATATGCTAAAAGGTCAACTCCTTATTTTGATCATTATATTGGCATAATATCCAAAAATAATTTATTAAATGCTGCAAAACTTTCAGAACTTAAAAAACACATATCTGATAAGAACGATTTCATAGAAAATGTCATTAGGTTTAAGGATTTAATGACAATCTTAAAAGAAGTTAATGATACAAACTATGCTGATTTTGATAAATTCATAAATGGAATTTCTATTTTTTTATCTTGTGTAGGTGATGAAAATATCGATGATGAAACTAACTTTGCAGAAAGATACTTAAAAGCAGGAATTACAGTAGATTTCTGGACTTATATAAAAAACCATTATGAGGATTTAAAAGAAAAAAATTATTCAAACCCATATCCTTTCACAAATCTCTTTAAAATGGTAGAAACCCTATTATAAAGTCCAAAAAACTAAAAACAATAATTAGATGCTTTTAAATTTTTAATGACAATATACAAAAAATTGTTAAAATTTAGCGGATGATTGCTATTGTATCCACGACATCCTCAATATTCACTGCCTCAACAACTTCTCCTTCACTTATAATTGCTCTCTTGACATCTTTTATGTGCTCTTTTGTTATTCTTCCCCATTCTGTCTCTAACCCCTCACTCAATATTTTCTCAATTGTCTCTTCATCTGCATTTTTGATGAAGTCCATGACGTTCTTTGCATTCTTCTTGAATTCTGGACCTATTTTTGATTTGTTTGGAATAACTTCAACAATCTTTTGCTCTAATGTTGGTTTTCCGAATATTATTTTTAACTCCTTTATTTTCATTGCCCCTTTTATGTCATCTTGGGATTTTAGCAGTGCTTCATAAGCATCTTTGTCATTTGTGTAAATCTCAACAACATTCAATGGCGCATTTAAAGGCATTCCTTTATTTGCTTTGAATCTTCTTATTGATGCAACTGTATTCTTAGCAACTTCTCCAATGTATTCATTTTTGTCGCTAATGAACTCTTCTCTAACCTTTGGCCATGAGAAGTGGAGGTTATCCACCTTATAAATCTCTCCAACATAGTCAGCAAAGTGTGGTGTGAATGGTGCTATTAACCTCAACAAAGTGCTTATTACATAGTATAATGTCCATTGTGCTTGTAATTTTGATTTTTTACTTTCCTCATCTTCATCTTTGCTGTAAAGTCTATGCTTAATCATCTCAATGTAATTGTCGCAAAACTCATGCCATACGAACTTTTGAATCTCAACTATTGTGTTGAACCTGTATGCCTCTAAGTCCTCAGTAACCCTCTTAATGAGTTTTTGTAATTTGCTCAAAATCCACAAATCAACTGGGTTGTCTATGCTTATTTCTTCTTTCTTCAATTTTTCAATCAATTCATCATCAATATTCATCTTAGCAAACCTACACGCATTCCAGAACTTCCTCAAAAACCTGTATCCATAATCAACCTCTTTCCATGCAAATGGAACATCATCTCCAATAACGCTATTACTTGCCCACAATCTTAAAGCATCTGCTCCATACTTCTCTGTTATTTCATCTGGCTCAACAACATTACCCCTACTCTTACTCATCTTATGCCCATCTTCACCAAATACCATTCCATTTATAACAATCTCATCCCATGGTTTCTTTTTAGTTAATGCAATGGACTTTACTATTGTATAGAATGCCCATGTCCTTATAATATCATGTCCTTGTGGTCTTAAATGAACTGGGTAGTGTTTTTTGAAGAATTCCTCATCATCTAACCACTTTGTAATTACCATTGGTGTTATTGATGAATCCATCCATGTGTCTAAAACATCCGTCTCTGGGATTAAATCATCGTTTCCACATTCACAAGTGTATGGGCATTCTTTTGTTGGATCTATTGGTAAATCTTCTTCCTTAGCAACAATAATTTTTCCACATTTCTTACAATACCACACTGGTATTGGTGTTGCGAAGATTCTCTGCCTACTTATACACCAGTCCCAATCCATATCCTTAATCCAATTTAATAACCTTATTTTCATGTGTTCTGGAACCCATTTTACCTCATTTGCCACTTTCTCTATTTCTGATGCGAGTTTTTTAATATTTACGAACCATTGATCCCCTACAATAATTTCAATTGGTGTCTTACATCTCCAACATACACCAACATTCTGCTTTATTGGTTCTTGTTTTATTAAGTAGCCCTCTTTCTTCAAGTCCTCAATTATCTTTTCCCTTGCCTCCTCTGTTCTCAACCCTGCATATTTTCCACAAATTTCAGTTAATCTTCCACTCTCATCAATTGCCTTCTTAACCTCTAATCCATGCCTATTAACCCAAACAACGTCTGTCTTATCCCCAAATGTACAAACCATTACAACCCCAGTACCAAATTCCATCTCAACATCCTCATCAGCATAAACTGTAACCTCTTGGTTGAATAAAGGCACCCTAACTTTCTTTCCAATTACATCCTTGTATCTCTCATCCTCTGGGTGGACAACAATCCCAACACATGCAGCCATTAACTCCGGTCTTGTTGTTGCAATGGTTAAGTATTTACTTTCATCATCAGCATAAGGGAATTTTATGTAGTTTAATTTTGATTCCCTCTCCTTATATTCTACCTCAGCAAATGCAATTGCAGTTTGACATCTTGGACACCAATTTACCGGGTGTTTTCCTCTGTAAATTAAACCGTCATTATACATCCTAACAAATGCAACTTGGGATTTTCTCACATACTCTGGTTTCATTGTTATATATTCCCTATCCCAATCAATTGAAATTCCGAGGGATTTTACCTGCTCCCTCATTCTTTTGATGTTTTGTTCTGTTAACTCAATACAGAGTTCTCTAAATTTATGCCTATCAACATCAGATTTTGTTATACCGTGTATTTCCTCAACCTTAACCTCTGTAGGCAGTCCGTGGCAGTCCCAACCTTGTGGGAATAAAACGTTATATCCATTCATTCTCTTAAATCTCGCTATTATGTCCATATATGTCCAGTTCAATGCATGACCTAAGTGCATTCTTCCTGTTGGGTATGGTGGTGGCGTGTCGATTATGTAAGGTGGTCTTTTCTCATCTTTCTCATCAAATTTGTAAATTTTGCTTTCCTCCCACTTTTTTTGAACTTCCTTCTCTATTACAGTTGGTTGATAGTCCTTTGGCATTTCCATAATTGTTCACCATCATTGTTTTTTGTAATCTAATTAAATGTGGGCATATTAAAATATTTATTGTTATTTCATTAATTTGCATATTTAAATTTATATTGAAAATATAGTCGTTTGCGTTATAATAACTACAATCTTCAATAAATTAAAAGGCTGATTATGAACTATTTGAAAGTTTACGCTTAATTTATCGTTCTTTCAAAAATTTCATAAATGTCAAAATACTGCATGAATTCCGCAAACTACTATAAAAATAGATAGAGGGTTTTTTAACCTTCCTCGTTAAAACCTTTAATTCGGATAATAATCCTCTAATTATCTCGGGTTTCTTCCAGCGAATTCCCAATCCTATCGAGTTCACTTCTTAATTTATAGTCAGCGACAAAACTTTCTATAATTAAATTAAGAATATTAGACTGCCTTCCATTAGGAAGGTAGTCGTTTTTACCTGTATCATTTCAATACCCTTTGTCACTGACTATAATTTTATTTAAAATCAACTTTTTTATAATTAGAGAATAAAAATTGACTATATCTTTACTCAAAAAATTTGAACATTAAAAAATTACAAAATAAAAAATTACAAAATACAACATTGAAATCCACCATATTTCCCAATAAAAAATGGCTCAGTTCGGGTAAGTATCATCATGCATCAGATAACCCTCTTCTCATCATAGCCATAATATAGTAAAATAATTAAAGGTATATATATCTAATATGCAAACATTTTATTAAAGCATCGTGGTGAAAAAATGTTGTATAAGAAAATCGTTGTCCCTACTGATGGCTCAGATGTTTCTATAGAGGCTGCAAAACATGCCATTGAAATTGGAAAATTGATGAAAGCAGAGATTTATGTAATATATGTAGTGGACATAGCTCCATTTATTGGACTCCCTACTGAGGGCTTATGGGAAACAATGAAAGAAATTCTAAACGAGGAGGGGGAGAAAGCACTAAAAAAGATCAAAAAAATGGCTGAAGAGCATGGGGTAAATGTGAAGCCTGAAATTTTAGAGGGGGTTCCAGCAAACGAAATTGTTGAATTCGCAGAAAAGAAAAGAGCAGACCTCATAGTTATGGGAACCTCTGGAAAAACAGGATTGGACAGATTTTTATTAGGTAGTGTTGCTGAAAAAGTTATAAGAAATGCCCACTGTCCTGTTTTAGTTGTTAAAAAACAGAAAAAAGAAGAAAAAGAAGAATAACTTTTTTACTTTAATTTTGGTTATACATTCCTACTCTTTTTTAAAAGGTAAAGTTTTTAATGGTCATATTTAAATTATTTTTAAATTTACAGTTAACACTATAAAAATTTAATGCAATATATAGAAAATAATATATATGGTGGGTTGCAATGGTTAATCACGACATTGAAGCGAGGAAGTTAGAACACATATTAGTTTGTAATTATTGTGATGTTGAATACAAAAAAGGAACACTCCTTGATAATGTTGAGCTCATACATAGAGGCATTCCAGAATGTGATTTGGAAGATATAGATACTTCAGTCAAACTATTTGGAAAAACATTAGACGCCCCAATTATTGTTGCTGGAATGACTGGAGGGCATAGTAAAGCAAAAGAAATAAACAAAAATATAGCAATAGCAATAGAGGATCTCAACTTAGGGATGGGTTTAGGTTCTCAAAGGGCTGCTATAGCAAATGAGGAATTAATCGACACCTATTCCATTGTTAGAAAATATACTGACTCATTAGTTATTGGAAATTTGGGAGCGGTTAATTTCATAAAAGATGGATGGGATGAGAGGATAATAGATAAAGCAGTTGAAATGATAAATGCTGATGCTATTGCGATACATTTCAATCCACTACAAGAGGCTATTCAACCAGAAGGGGATGTAAACTTCAAAGGCACGGATATTTTAAGGGATATAATTTCTTCATACAAAAATAACTACAAAAACATCCCATTCATTGCAAAGCAAGTAGGAGAAGGATTTTCAAAAGAAGATGCAAAGATAATAAACGATCTTGGGTTTGATGCCATTGATGTTGGTGGTAGTGGAGGAACTTCTTGGGCTGCGGTGGAGTTGTATAGGATAAAAGATGAGGAATTTAAGGAATTGGCAGAGAACTTCATAAATTGGGGAATCCCAACAGCTGCATCGATATTTGAAGTTAGGAGTGTTTTTGATAAAACTCTTATTGCTACTGGCGGAATAAGGAATGGAATAGACATAGCAAAATCCATCGCCATCGGTGCAGATTGCTGTGGAATTGCCTTACCAATATTAAAAGCTGCATTAAAAGGCCCAGAAGAAATCGTGAAAGTTTTAGAGAGATTAATCAAAGAACTAAAAATTGCCATGTTCTTAACCGGATGCGATAGTATTGAGAAATTAAAAAAAGCACCATACATAGTTAAAGGGGAATTGAAAGATTGGATTTCCCAGAGGCTAAAAAAACCATAAAAAAATACATTGTGGTTGAATTCATGTTAATTCCCCATTGTTTATCATTATTTTACTGTTGAGTATTATTTGTAATCTTGTTCATATCGTTGTTCTGCAATAAGAAGCAATAACACTTCAAAATTTAAATTAGATAGGCATTCTTCAAATTAAATTTAAGATAAGATTACTGATCTCCTCTCCGTTCTAAAGAGCGGAGCTTCCTTAACAACAAATAATGGTGATTTATTGCATTTCACAGAACGACTATAATTTTTGGGCAGAAAAATGCCACTTTTGATTTATTGATACTTTGATTTTAGCTAATCGACTCTAAAACAGCAAGAACTATTTAATTTTTTATTGGATTGCCTATAAAACATGAAGGATGTGATAATTTGCAATTAGAGGTTATTGCCATTGGTGGTTATGAGGAAGTTGGTAGAAATATGACTGCTGTTAATGTAGATGGAGAAATTGTAATTTTTGACATGGGAATAAGGTTAGATAGAGTAATGATTCATGAAGATACTGATATCTCAAAAATGCACAGCTTAAATCTAATTGAGATGGGAGTTATTCCAAATGATACAGTAATGAAACATGTTGAAGGTGAAGTTAAGGCAATTGTTTTAACACATGGGCATTTAGACCACATTGGTGCAGTAACAAAATTGGCACACAGATACAACGCACCAATAATTGGAACCCCATATACACTTGAACTCGTTAAAAGGGAGATATTAAGTGAGAAAAAATTTGATGTTAGAAATCCACTGGTGGTTTTAAATCCAGGAGAAACAAAAGACTTAACCCCTAACTTATCATTAGAATTTATAAGAGCAACCCACAGTATCCCAGATTCTGTTTTTGCCGCTTTGCATACTCCTTATGGAACAATATTATATGCTAACGATTTTAAGTTTGACAATTTCCCAGTTGTTGGGGAGAGGCCAGATTATAGAGCATTAAAAAGATTAGGGAAAAATGGAGTTATCTGCATGATTTCAGAAAGCACAAGAGTAGACCACGAAGGAAAAACCCCATCAGAAATCATCGCTGCAAATTTACTAAAAAATGACTTACTTGGAGCAGATAATGATGGGAAGGGTGTTGTTGTAACAACATTCTCGTCTCATATAGCAAGAATAAAGTCAATAACTGAAATCGCTGTAAAAATGGATAGAATTCCAGTTTTGCTAGGAAGGAGTATGATGAAATATTGTGGTATTGCACAAGATATTGGTATTGTAGAGTTCCCAGAAGGGACAAGGATGTATGGAGATCCATCAGCAATTGACAGTGCATTAAGAACCATTGCAAAAGAAGGTAAAGAGAACTATTTATTAATTGTCACTGGACATCAAGGGGAAGAAGGTGCTGTTTTATCAAGAATGGCAACAAACAAAACTCCATACCAATTTGAAAAACATGACCAAGTTGTATTCTCAGCTGACCCAATTCCAAACCCAATAAACGCAGCTCAAAGGTATATGCTTGAATCAAGGTTAAAGTTACTTGGGGTAAGAGTGTTTAAGGGAGCCCACGTATCTGGACACGCTGCAAAAGAAGACCACAGAGATATGATAAGATGGATTAATGCAGAGCACATAATTCCTTCACATGGAGACTTTAACTTAACAGCAGCATATACAAAACTTGCAGAGGAAGAGGGATATAGATTAGGTGAGGACGTCCACCTATTGAGAAATGGTCAATGCCTAAGTTTCGAGAGGATAATCTAAAATATAATTAATTTACATTTTACAATTTTTAAATTTCTTATCTAAATTTCCATAAATTTCTTAAAATTTTTGAGGTGGATGAGGATGTCAAATGAATTGTTTGATAAGGGGATATTGGGGAAAATAGAGGAGGAGTTAAAGGCCTACGTTGGTAATGAGGGAAAGCTTTACGATGCTTCAAAACACCTTCTTTTTGCAGGAGGGAAAAGAATTAGACCATATTTAGCAGTCTTAACATACATGTTAAAAAAAGACAATATTGAAGAAGTCCTTTCCCCTGCAGTTGCAGTTGAGTTAATCCACAACTACACATTAATCCACGACGATATTATGGACAATGATGATGAGAGAAGAGGAAAACCAACAGTCCACGTGGTTTATGGGGTACCAATGGCAATACTTGCTGGGGACTTACTCTATGCTAAAGCATTTGAGGCAATAACTAAAATAAAAGATAGCAAAAAGGCGTATGAAGTTTTAAAAGTTTTGGCAAGGGCTTGTGTTGAGGTTTGTGAGGGGCAAGCAATGGACATGGAATTTGAAAACTACTTCCCATCAATGGATGAATACTTTGAGATGATTTCCAAAAAAACTGGGGCTTTAATTGTTGCTTCAGTTGAGATCGGGGCTATTATGGCAGATTGCAATGAAGAAGAGAGGAAAGCACTCATAGAGTATGCAAAGAGAATTGGAATGACATTCCAAATCCAAGATGATGTTTTGGATTTGATTGGAGATAAAAAGACCATTGGAAAACCAGTAGGAAGTGATATAAGGGAAGGTAAAAAAACATTGATGGTCATTCATGCAATGGAAACATTAGATGAGGATAAAAAGAAGAGGTTGTTAGAAATTTTAGGTAATGAAAACGCAACTGATGAGGAAGTTAAAGAAGCGATAGAAATCCTCAGCGATTCCATAGAGTATGCAAAAGAATTAATGAAAAAAGCTACAGAAGAGGCAAAAGAATACTTAAAAATATTTGACAAAGAGAAAAGAAAAAAATTGGAAGATATTGCAGATTTCATAATTAATAGGATTTATTAAAATTTTTGGTGATATTTATGAAAATTCCAAGATTGTATGTTGAAGGAGAAACAGAAAAAAATGAAGGTAGAAAAGTAGTTATTGAAAATGATGGAAAAGTTATTAGATTTTTAGATGAAGATGAAGAATACGAAGGAGAAGGAAAAGTCCTGTATCAAGTAATTTATGATGACTTTGACAAATACATACTCCTTTCAAAATTAACAAGGGACGTTCTAATCCAATATCCAGACAAGAGGACAATAACATATTTGAAAAAAGGAACTGAACTTTTGGAAATTCCTGCAGAAGGGTATGAAGTGCATCCTATTGTAGATTTTGGTTGTAGGGTTTTAGAGGGACATAGGTTAGCTGCATTGGTTACTAAAAAAGGAGAAATTAGGTTTGTAAACACCCCAGTAACTGGAACAGTTGTATTTATGAAGGAAGTGCCTGCAAAAAGAGCTAACTACGTATTCTACATTCTTCCAGAAGAATAAATCCTAACTATTTTTTATTTTTTTATTTTCATTATAGTTGTTTGCCAATTTTTTGCACGGATTTAGATGCAACCAAATTTTTAAAAGAACAATAAATCAACCATAAAATTCCAAATAAAGGTTATTATTCCTTTATAATTTAAATGAAGTTTTCGTTCATTTGTAAGGCAAACAACTATAAGTTTCCAAATTAAATCAAAAAAATAATATATCACAACAACAAAGTTTATTTTGGTGAAATTATGGGCGAGTTCGTTGCTACGCTATTAACAATATTAAAAGTCGAAGATGGATTAAATAGTGAGTTGAGTGATTTTATAAGAGTTAGAGCAGCAATAGAAAACAGAGAATTAAAAAATGATGACGTTGTGGCAGTTTTCAATATACAAGGAACTACAAGCTATCAAGTGTTCTTTTTGGATGATGATACTACAGTTGAGGAAATAAAAGAAAAACTTAAAAAAATTAGTGTTAGATTAAATTATGATAGTGAGGAAGTATTAAAAAGATACATAAATGCCAGAAGGGGTAAAAATGAAAGATGCTAAGGGATTAGACAAGCAATGGGTTGTTTTGTCTGAATTAGCATCAAAACTTGTTGAAAAAAACATTGCTGTTCCAGAAGAGGCATTTGAAAGATTGAGAATTGCAAATGCTATCATCTCCTACTACCTTTTAGACCCACACGTATCTAATACAGCTTTGTCAGATGCAGAGAAGGAATTGATGAGAGTTCAGTCCTTATTGTTTAGTGTTTGTGATGCAGAACTTATGAATGAGTATTTGGACAAGATGGCAAAGGCATTAAGAAATGAACTTGATGTTAAATTTCCATTAAGCAAATCCATGTTTAATAAAGAAGTTAAAAAAAGAGGAGATTTTGAGAGCGTTAGAGTAAAAATCAAAAATGAAATACAAATTGAGAGGCTTAGTGATTTAGGAGAATGGTATGGAGTAATTTTTGAATATAGTGAAGAAGATGAAAACAAGATATTGATTGAGGGGAATATAAATAGGGTAAAAAGGGCATTAAAGGACTTTTCCATAATTTGGAAGTTTGAATCCTTAGAAGAGCAGTAGATGGGTCAGGGTTATGGAGGAGAAAATAAAGTTGAGGGATTTTTATATAACAAGCGATTTCTGCCTAATTATTGGTAAAGTTGGGGTTATAGCAGATACGCATTTGGGGTTTGATATTTACATAAATGAGAAAGGGGGAAATTTTCCCCAAATCCAAAAAGATAGCATAACAGAGAGAATAGACAACATTATAGACAAATACAAACTAAAAACTTTGGTTATTAATGGGGATATTAAGCATAATTTTGAGTTAAGTTATAATGAAATAGAATTTGTAAAGGAGTTTTTGGGGCATTTAAAGGATAGAATTGATTTAATTTTAATTAAAGGGAATCATGACACTTTTATCTCAAAGGTTGCTGAGGAATTGGGCATAGAGATATATGAGCATTATAAAATAAAGAACTATACAATAACACACGGACACGCCAATTTTAAAGAAGATGAGAGCTTTTTAATCTTAGGACATGAACACCCTTCCATAAAGTTGAGGGATGAGGTCGGGGCTATTTTAAAACTCCCTTGCTATTTATACAACAAAAGGTATATTGTCCTTCCTGCATTCAATCCCCTATCTCCCGGCAATGATTTGGTTAACAACTATGCCTCTTCCCCATGCATAAAGAAGGATTATTTAGACAGTGAAGTTTATGCAATAACTGAACTTGGTTTATTAAATTTTGGAACGTTGAGGGATTTGAGAGAGTTTGTAAAAGTTAATTTGTAGATTTTTATTTTTTGGTTTTATTAATTTATTTATTTAAATATATGGATTTTATAAATTAAATTCTAAAAATCTTGTTATTTTTAATTTATCATCCTTGTTTTAATGGACAGGGAATTCAAACTCGTAGCAAACCCCACAACTTCTGCAATAATTAGTTTCCATCCTTGTTTTAATGGATGAGTAATTCAAACAATACAACTCAATATCCCAACCACCTGAGCTTTGGCGTTTCCATCCTTGTTTTAATGGATGAGTAATTCAAACGTAATGTGATTGTTGTTTCAGAAACAAATTATTTGTTTCCATCCTTGTTTTAATGGATAAGTAATTCAAACCCTATAACTTCATCCTTATTTTATACCCAAACTCCTATATAAATCTTTCTTTTTGTAACTGAATTTTCTTACTGCATAATTATTGAAACCTTTATAAGAGTAAGAAAGATTGTGCAAATTATTTATAAATCCAATGCACAACCACTCCAATAAATCTCAATAATTAGCAGAGATTTTACACAATCCAAAACCAACTCAAACTTAAAACATACAAAATAAAACCAAAAAACTAAAATAATTAAAAAATCTCAATTTTAATTTGAAAAAATCAGTAATACTTTTTTCCAATTTTCTAGTACCAAAATTCAACAGGGGGTATATAAAAGCAAGATTATCTTATTGTCCTAAATACCATAAAATCATCAAAAAAGATTTATAAGGCTTTAAAAGAGATGGGTTTAGAGGAAGATTTTTATTATTTATCAACAAGTATATATCCAAAAGAAAGATTGAAAAGAATTGAAAGCATCAATAAAAATAAAAATAGAAAAATTATTGTTTCAACCCAATTAATTGAGGCAGGGGTTGATATTAGTGTAGATGTTATTTATAGAGATATTGCTCCCTTGGATTGTATAAATCAAACTGCTGGGAGGTGCAACAGGCATAATGAAGGAAAAAAGGGAATAGTTAATGTTGTTAAATTGGTAGATGAAAATGGTAGAAGGTTTGCAGATTATATTTATGAAAAACATCTAATAACCAAAACTGAAGAGTTATTAAATGAGTTTGATGTTATTGATGAAAAGATGTTCCTAAAATTGAATAACAAATATTTCAAAAAATTAAGCAATTACAAAGATAAATCAGAAGACATTTTAAAAACCATAGAAAAATTTGAATATAACGTAGTTGAAGGGAAATTCAAATTAATTGAAAATATTCCATCTATTGACTTATTTGTCTGTATTGAAGATGAGGCTGAGAAGGTTTGGGAGGAATTTGAAAGAATTAATGAAATAAAGGATGTATTTGAGAGGAGGAGAGAATTCCTAAAAATAAAGAGAAAATTTTATAGTTATGTTATAAGTGTTCCCGAATATGCTATAAAAGGAAAGGATATTTTATTCGAGCATTTGAGTAAAATAGATAAGAAATATTATGATAAAGAAACTGGTTTTGAAATTGTTGAGGATAAAACAATAATACTTTAAATTTGGTGGGACTATGGAACTTCCTATTTTAATGTGTAGGTTAAAAACAAATGAGCCTCTAAAAAAATCCCAAACTCCATATTTAAGGGGATATATTTTGAATGAATTTAATAAAGAGGATTATAAAGAGTTGCATAATCATAGTAATAATGGATTTATCTACACCTATCCAAAAATTCAATATAAAATTATTGGTGGAGATGCAGTTTTAATTGGCATAAAGGAAGGGATTAATATTTTGGGAGAGATTGTATTGGATATTAAAAAATTAGAGTTAAACCATAAGGTTTACACTGTTACTGGTGGATATGTAAAGGTTGTATTTGAGGAATTTGGGGTTTCTGATGAGATGAAAAGATACAAGTTTATCTCCCCATGGGTGGCATTAAATGAAAAGAATTATCTGAAATATAAAGAGTTGGATGAAGACGGGAGAAAAAATTTACTTGAAAAAATCTTAATTGGAAATGTATTATCTATGAGTAAGTATTTAGATTATACTGTTGAAGAGAAGTTAATTGTGGAAATTTTGGATGTTGAAAGTTTAATTGTTAGGTATAAGGGAAACAAGTTCATTGGTTTTAAAGGAGAATTTGAAATTAACTTCGATATCCCAAATTACTTAGGAATTGGGAGAAAAGTTTCCAAAGGATTTGGAAGTGTAGTTAAAGTTAAATAGTAAAACTATACATTTTTCCAAATCTTTATTTAAAAATAAAATATCTTTGTGCTTTTTTTATATATTTCTTTTCCATCCTTGTTTTAATAGATTAGGTGTTCGAACTTTCGAGTTTTCGAGTGCAGTATTTTCTATCCTTGTTTGTTTCCATCCTTGTTTTAATGGATGAGGTATTCAAACAACCATCGCCTATTAAATCCACTATATATCTACTCAGTTTCCATCCTTGTTTTAATGGATAAGCAATTCAAACTAGAGAATTAAGAGGTATTGGATTCTTGACAGAAGGTATGTCAATAGAAGTTTCCATCCTTGTTTTAATGGATAAGCAATTCAAACAATATATTGGATAGTAGCTGGTTCGGAAGCCAAGATTTGTTTCCATCCTTGTTTTAATGGATAAGCAATTCAAACCCTATAACTTTGTCCTTATTTTATGCCCAAACTCCTATATAAATCTTTCTTTTTCAACCCGAATTTTCTTACTGCATGATTATCAAACCCTTTATAAAAGTAAGAAAGATTGTGCAGGTTCTTTTTAAATTTATTGCACAACCACGCCAATAAATCTCAATAATTAGCAGAGATATTACACAATCCAAAACCAATCCAAACTTAAAACATACAAAATAAAACCAAAAAACTAAAATAATTAAAAAATCTCAATTTTAATTTGAAAAAATTAGTAATACTTTTTCCCAATTTTCTAGTACCAAAATTCAACAGGGGGTATATAAAAGCAAGAAAAGTTAATTAGGTATTTTAATATCGGATATTAAATTCCCTAAGAGGCACTGCCGAGCGAAGCGAGGCGGTGCATCCCCATTTTGATGAAACTTTTCTAAAGTTTCATTTAGAGGTTTCTTTTATTATTTTAATGTATATTTCTTAAGACATTTGCAGCCTGCCTACACATTACATTTATTTTCCTAAATAAAACCTTTTCTTCATCCCAATCTATTGGATTCTTTCCCCTCCAAATACCCAAAACTTGAGAGATGGGTTTAATATATATCTTACCAAAAACTATAGAAGAAATATAAATTAAATCCCTAATTTCTTCCCATTTAACTAATTTTTTAAGTTCTCCAAAATCTACATAAATTGGAATTATATCTGGCAAATATTGTAGATTATGGGTAAAATTCTTGTCAGAAGTTAAAATTAGCAATTTTCCTTTATGTTCATCTGAAAATTTAACAAACGATTCTTTTATATTATTATCCCACACACCTTTACCAGGGATAATAACGGCATTCCTCCCTATTAATAATTTTATCTGAGATAATCCTAATTTGAATATCCTATCAACTGAAGAAGGCTGGTTTATAAAATCTCTATCTTCACAATCTTTAATCTTCCCTCGTTCATTGGTTAGTTCATTTATAACACATTGAGATATAGCAAAATTTGGAGATATCTTTTCTCTCTGCTTATCTAAATAGTCAATTATTTTCCTTGGTATTTGATTTATTAGTGCATTTGTGTCAAAAGTTATATAATAAGTCTCTTTTTCTTTTAGTTTTTTAAATAACCATTCATAAAATTCTCTCTCACTAAACTCCTCTTTTTCATCACCATAAACAATAAATTTAACCTCCTTTAATCCAGAAGCATTTAAAATAGTACTAATACTTTCATAATCACCAACATAATAACTTAACTTTAAATCTTTATTTATCTCAACCTTGGCTTTGTTATCATTCTCATATAAAGAGATCGTTGCAAACTTTTGGTTTTCTACCTTAATTTCAAAATTGGATTTTCCAAATAAAAAATATTGGTTAAGAATAGCCAAAATTTCCCTTCTATTAATAATCAAATCCTCTAACTCCTCTTTTTTTAAGACTTTTCTATCATCTTTTTTACTACCTGATAACTCACTTATAAACTCATGTAACTCCTGGATTGAGAAAGGAATTAAAAAGAGAGGGTAGTTTATATAACCCATATCTTTTAAATGTAGATAATAGACTCTATCGCACTTATACTTATTTTTTCCATCACTAACCCCCTCAATACCAGCAAACATTGAGAGAGCGCTCATAAACTTCCTTCCAGGAGTCATGTCAATAGCAATTTCATTTCCTTTTTCCTTCTCTTTAACAATTATCTCTTTTAGTGCATTAGAAAAATCCTTAAAGTCATCTTCACTTACTTTATAACTTTCATCTACATCAATATTAAAATTATATGATTCATTTAAAGATTTTATATAATTTTTAATAATTTCTTTATTTTTTTCCACTTTATAATTCCATAACAAATACACCTTATCTGGGACATAACCCTCTTTAACTATAGCCATCCATAGTGTATTAAAAACTGCTAAAGGAGAACTCCCTACAGTACTTATCCAAACTCTCATTATTTCACCAAAAAGTGATAATAAAGTTTTATTAAATAGAATAAAAGTTTAAAATATTTCTATATATTTCATTAATCATATTTTTGAACTTTTTAGGTTCCATTTTATCTTTATTAAATCCAGCATGATTTATATTGTTTCTATATTGTGTTAATTTATCATACAGTTTAGATAATTTTGTTAAGTTATTTGTTTTCAAGTGATCAACTATTTTCTTCAACAATTCCAAATTCTTCTTTTTCTCATCTTCATCTTTTCCTGGAATTTTCCATTCATTTTTAGGGAGATCCCTTGCAACAATATTTAAGGCAGAACTAACCAAACCTCTATACTCTTTATCTAAATAATCCAAGTCAAGGTCTTTACATATTAAGGTTATTACACTCTCTTGTAATAATGTGTAAGCCTGCTGAATCAAATTAAATTCAATACATAGTGAAACAGCCCTTAAGCAATTGTATTTATCATTATTTTTGAAATCTTTAAATTTATCTTTTATCTTTTCAATTAACGGAATTAATGGAGCTAAGGAGCTATCTTTTTTAATAATTTTTATAATTTCATCTATTTCATTTTTAAATTCATCATAATCGAAGTTATTTATCTCATCCCCTCTAACAGTTGCTAAATATTCCATATATTTTTTTAACTTCCCAGTGTTATTTTTTAATAACTCATGCAATTCTCTGTTTTCTTTATGCAATTTTCCATATTCTCTTTTAGATAAGTTATATAAATCTTCAACATAACCAGTAGTTAAAAATTTGTCTATTGCCTTATTCCAATCTAACAATCTATCTAATTCTTGCAGTTCCATAATTCTTGGTTCTCCAAATACATTCCCATAAAAGATTTTCTTAACTTTTATGCCTTTAAGGGTTTTGGCATAATCTAAGATTATGGTAGCAAGCATTGGTAAGTATCTGAAAGAATGGGTTATATCAATATAGATTTCATCCCTTTCATTAATAATTTCAAATATTTTATTAAATATTTCCCATACTTCCTCTTCTGTATTTCCATCAGGAATTTTAATTGTCTTTATTTCTGGTTTTATATCCATTTCTTCAAGTTCATATTTTAATCCTTTATAGGTTTCCCCTTCCCAATTCATCTTCTCTGATTTTTCAGTTAATAATATGATTATTTCATCTTTCTCTTCCCAATCTTTACATATTAGTTCAATTAAAGCCTTTTGTATGAATCTACTCTCAGTGCTTGACTTATTTTCATATTTATAAATACAAGGCTCATACTTTCCAGCTCCTAAAAAAGATATTAATTTCTTAGGCAAGGTATCCCCCCTAATTTTAATTAACCTTTTCCAATTTTATCCACCCTAATGGGGAGATGATCCTATTGTCCCTAACATAAACTCCAACTGTAGTTGGAAAGTCCAAATAACTTTTAGCATTTTGCCAAGTTTGATATAACTTATATTGTGGATTTCTTGGATTAATTTTTCCTTTAGGTTTATATAAATCTAAGAAAAATTGCCTAATTTTATGGAATAGAACATTATTTTGGTCATTTTTCCATAACAATGGATAGATAGTTTTATTTAAAAATCCTCCTTCAAAACCAAGGTTTATATATAGAGCATCATTCTTTTCAATATCCTTTTTTAATTTTTCATAAAATTCCTTTAGTAGAATGGGGAGATCTCTTTTAATTTCAAAATCTACAACAGTTTTGGAGAAGTTGTTGCACAACTCTTTAATTATTTCAAACTTCTCATGGTTATTTTTTGGGTTAAAATTCTTATTTAATCTATTGTTAAGTTCTTTAAAGAATTCCTCTTCAACTTTTAAGTTAATTGTAAACTCTCCTTTGGTCATTCCTTCTAAATAATTAGGAATTGTTAGTTTTTTCTTTTTTATATGCCATCTTTTTGTTAAAATAAATTTAAATTCCTCTCTTTCTAATTTAATACTATCAGAGATTTTAAAGTATTTAAAGAAATCATCTCTAATATCTCCTATAGCCCTTCTCTCTATTTCTTTTCCTTTATCATCTATTTTTTTGTTATCTAATATTTTAAATATTTCAGAAATTTTGCCATCATAGTAATTAAATAGATAAGCTGTTCTTATAGCCCCTTTTATTGAACTACCAGGGACATATTTTCTATTATTTTGATGAATAAATTTTTTTACCCTTGTTCTACTATCTTCTTTTATTTCAGATTTTATTTTATAAACAACATAATCTTCAGCACAAAGGCCAACTCTCTCTAAGATATCTTTAGCATTGGTCTCTACTCTATTCCCTATAGACTTATTTACAATATAATTTGATATCTTATCTATATTACTTAAATCTCCCAAATCCTCTAAAGCCTTTTCAATATCTACTATATGAGCAATATTATTTTCAATATAGTAATCTAATGGTGTATATTCCTCCCCACAGCCAATAAATATTGGTGTTATTAGAGAGCATTTTAGCATCATTTTTCCACCAGTGGTAGAGTTATTGGTTTCCCATGAGTATATACTGGATGGATATTTTCAGAGCTATTTTTAGGTTTGACATTTTTTATACACCCTTCAAATGCCTTAACTACAGAACCTTCAGATAAAGCCATTAATGACCTTCTATGCTTAGTTACTAATTCTGGCTTAGTTGTTGAATAAATGTATCCTCCAAGTTCTAAAAGTTTATAATACTTAATATTACTAATCTCATCTTCTTTAGGAATTCCTACACCTAAAAGAATATTTAGTTCTCCTTGAGTATTAAACAATTCATTAAAATCTTTAAATTCTTTTATATCTTTTATCTCAACCTTTTCAAAATGCCCAGATCCTATACTTCTCTTTCCCCCTAAACCCTCATCAGCCAACAATCTTATACTTGCTTGAATCTCTTTATTTAAATATTCTGGATAATCAATAATAAAGTAAAGCTCCACATTTTTGTCAAATTTGATAAACTCTACCTTATAGAGCTGCCCTTCAGCAGGCCTTTCACAAATCCTATCTATTGTGTTCTTCTCCTCATCATACCTCTTAAATATTTCTATATTTTTTATTTCCTCAATCTCTTCTTCTGTAGCAAAAATACTTTTAGTCACTCTTTTATTAAAATATTCATCTAAATTATTGTCAAATAGGCAATTAATATAGTAGTTTTTACTACCATAGCCAATTTCTTTGAGTTTTTCCATAACTATTTCTTTGTAAGCCTTTAAAGTAACAAATTTAATCTTTTTCACATCTTTTGGTTTGATTTTCATGTAATTTTCATTTTTTAATAAGTAAAATATAGGATACTCTGGTTTAGGTAAAAGGAAAGTATTCTTTATTTTAATAAATAAGGATGATAATCTTAAATTTTCAGCTAATTCTTCGACTTTTTTATTTATTTCTTCCTTATAATCTTCCCCATACAATAAGACAAAGTTATTAACTATGGCAGAAAATAAATTTGATGAATGAAATATTACATCACTCTTTTCTAAATCACCACTACCAAAATGATATTTACTATTAACACTTGGTTTTAAAATAACCAACTTTTTCATTTTTATCACCAAAAAAAGAATAAAACTTAATAATTCCAAATTTCTTTTATTTTTTCTTCTAACTTGTTTAAATTTTTTAATTCATCTAAATCTTTAACATCTGTTACTTTTTCAGCTTTTTCATTCCCTTCATAGTATTCTTTAGGTCTGTTTACAATTTTTAAATTTTCAAACTTTATTTTACCATATCCTCTACTTCCAGAGCCTCCTAAGTAGTCATCCTCTAACAGCTTCATCCCAGTTATTAGCTCTTTTAAAAGCTCTTTATCTTCTTTTTTATAAACATTGAAGACTATTTCAAAGTAAAATTTAGCTCCTGCTGAAACTCTTTCAATGAATCTTGGATGCTGAGCAACTCCCTTAACTCTATCAATAATATTTTCAGGTTTTATTTCCAAATATTCATTTAATTCTTCATCATTTTCATCTAGAATTTTATATTTTTTCTCACCTATTTCTATTACTTCATTATTGCTGTTATTTCTATTTTTTTCATTATCATTAATTTCCTTAACTAAATAAGCATCTCTAAATACAACTCTTCTTGGCTCTTCAATCTTTTTTGAATCATGAGGACCAAAAATTTTACATATTACACAATCTCCACAACTACATGGTAATGCTGTTATATGAGATTCGATACTATAGCCTTTATCTTCAGTATATCCTTTACTTTTATACTCTTCAATTAATTTATCTACAATGTCTGTATTAAAGTCCTTTAACTCATAAGTTTCCTCTTTATCTTCTTTAACTTCATATCTACTTTTATCTCCTTCTTTAATTTCTTTTTTAACCTTTATTACTACTTTTACTTTTCCTTTACCCATAGATTTTTCTAATAGGCATCTTATTTTTCCTTTTAAAGAGCTGCCTGGAATATATATTCTTCCAAAAGCATCTTTAATTACTGGATCGTCAGTACCTCCAATTTTTAAAGTTTCTTTAAGCCCTCCAATATGCAATCCTGTCAATAACTCAATAACTCCTGAAATTATAACTTTTCCTTTTAAAGTTATATTTTCCATTTTCATCACCTTTTTATTTTCCTTCATAAAATCTTTTATATGCTATAATAGCTTCAAAGAATTTTTTAAAGTGTTTAAACATTTCTTTTCTCTTATTTTCATCATTTTCATTATAAATCTTATCAAATACAGCATCTATTAATTTTTTTAATTCAAATAATCCCTGATTTCTTTTTTCTTTACCATAATGATAAGCTACCATTGGTTTTAAATGAGCAAATTTTATTATCCAATCTTCATCTTCTGGAGAAATTTCATTTAGGTAATCATAAAATTTTCTAATTTTTGTGAAAGAGATATATTTCAAATTTTTATTAGCAAATTCTTCAGCATAATTTAAGAATTTTTTTATATTTTTGTCATTTACATTTAGTATTTCATCTAATAATTTTAATTTATCAGAATTCTTACCTGCTTTATTTTCATTTTTAGGATTAGGATTTTGATATTTACTGTAACCCATATCTATCCCCTCCACTTAAGTTCAGTTATCTTAGCAGCAACTTTGAGATCATTTAGGGACAAGCCAACATTTTGGAGTACAGCTTGGTGCACCTTCCTTTTGACATAATCTTCTAAGAATTTAACTTTTTCATACTCTTCTTTCTTCTTATAATTTCTTTTAATGTAGTAAAGCAACCTCCAATAGTAAGGAAGGTAGAGAATAATCTCACCATTTTTACCTTTCTTCACAATTTTATTTAGCATCTCTGCAGCAACTTGGGAGATATGCAAGATTCTTTTTTTATTGGTGTCCTTAATTAGTTCATTAAATTTACCCTCTAACTCATCTTCATTGAACTTCTCACAATATTTTTCCATGCTCAGCATTTCATTTATTAACTCATTTCCAAGTTCTAACTCACTCTTAATATCTTTCAACTTCTCCCAAAATCCAGGAATGTATTTAACTTCCAAGTCCCAATTTAATGGAGTTGAGAAGATAGATAAGGAATTTTTCTTTATAATGTCCTTAATTTCATTATCTTTAGCCCTTTCAAGCTCTTCTTCAGCAAATTCAACAGCTCTCTTAAATTTAAATTTTGGATTAGTTAAGTAGATTCCAGCACTTAAGGTAATAAATGGATTGTAGCAAACAAATTCTTTGAAATCTTCTCTAATTTTTTTGGCTAATTCCCATACAGCATCCCATGATCCAGTTATTAAAGTATCATCACCTCCAGCATAGATTAAGTAAATATTATCCTTAAACTCATGTTCTTTTCCTTCCTTATCTTTGAATTTTCCAGTTTTTATTAAGTAAGGGATATATCCAGTAAAGAATAAACTTAAGAAGTTACTTAATGTACTCATTCTTGATATTGAAGCCAAATTCTTTCGTTCTTTATTTTTGTTATTCTTTATTATTTTTAATCCTTTAGTAAATAACTCTCCTAAGTTATCAACATCCATCTTTAATACAGCTATTTTATTTGTTCCTGTTCTTTTTTCAGCTTTTTTAGCCAGTTCATTTAAATCTATAATATCCCCATTCTCATCTAATGGGAATGATATTGGGAAGATTTTAAATGGGATTATTAACTCTCCATTGTTATCAGGCAAATTATACTCATCTAAATAATATCTGAAGAACCCTTTATCTTCTAAAAGGTTGAAACTATTTTCTAACTCTTTAAATATCTTTATTTTTATTTCATTTTCATCATTAAAAATTTCTTTTAATTTAAACTTATTTTCTTTAGAATATTTTTTTAATTTTTCAGTTATATTTATAAATGACTCACAATATGGGCACCTATATCCTTCCTCTTCTTCTAAAGGTATTTTTTCATCTTTTAATTCATTATTGCATATTTTACATCTCTCATCTTTACCATCATCAATTGGCTTCTTGAATATTTTCTCTAATTTATAGTCAAACCTTCTTAACTTTCTCTCTACTGTTCTGTCTGAAACTCTCTTCCAAACTTTTGAAAAGTCTAAAAAATCACTTAAACTAACATCTTCTTTGACTAAATAAACATAAACTTTAGTTTTAAACATATCAAAAAGAATATCATTTATTTTCTTCTCAAATTCCTCAATTTTCCCATCATCAACTTTATAACTTAAAATATAGAAATGCCCCCCTCCACAGAATAGTATGTTAGCTATTGGTAAATCTAACTCTTTACAAATATATCTTGCCAAATACTCCATTAAAAAATCTAAGTAAAAGCTCCTTCCTCTCAAAGTTTTTGCTGCATATTTATTTTTAACTGTAAAAATAAAGTCCTGAATTCCTGAAATGTCTCCATGAATAAGGCAGAATATTTTATCATCCCAGTTTTTTCTTTCTAAGTATTCCTTTAATTTTTTATCATTTATTTTTTCATTTATTTTTTTACTCTCATAAAGCCTATAGAGGCATGCTGCAATTGCACAGGTTGTTTTTAAGTGGTCATATAAAGAAATGTCTGGATAACTACCCCTTATTGCTCCACAACTCTCCCAAAATGTAGCGGAAGGTATGCACCAAGTATATTTATATAGGAGTTGCAGAAGTTCTTCAAAACTGATATCATTTTTATTTTTAAAATCTCCTAAAGCTGTTTCAAAGTCATTAAATAAATCAACATAATTGTCATTTGGGTATGGTTTATTTGTAAAAATAACTTTTTTATTTATTTTTAATTCCTTAAGTGGATACTTATATCCCATCCCATAGAGAGTTTCTAATTTACTCTCACTTTCAACATGTTTTAAAAGATTTGCAGTTTCAAAAATTGATAACAACTTTATATCTTCTCCATAACCCTTTAAAATATCACTCTCTTCAACAGACTTTCTCTCCCCACTACTTAACCAATCAGCCAATCTTACTATACCAACATACCCATCTTTTATTTTGTTGTTGTGATGTTCTTTAACAATATCTAAGATTATCCTTTCTTCTTTATCACTTAAAAAACTTAAAAATCCCTCATCAAACAATTTTTTTAAATAATTATAACCTTCAATTTCATGTTTTTGTTGTTTTTTGCCTTCATCCATAATTTTTCTTTGAACAAACTTACCAATATCATGCAACAAAGCCCCTATAACAACTGCCCTATATTCAGAATCCATACAATCACCAAGTAATATCATATCCTTTGTTATACATGATTAAATTATTTTACCTAACTACAATTAAAATTTTACTAAACTTGTATAGTTTCCTTATTTGAACATTTGTACATTTTTTGTTGTATAAATTTTTAATGTACAACCATTATATAAACCTTTTTATTTTATTTTATAATAAAGAAGTAATGACTATTAAAAAACTTAATCAGATATTTTTCCCTACCTTATTCTTTAAGAATTCCATAACCTTTTTGTGCATCTCCATGATGAGTTTTTTCTTATCCTCCATAACAATAACATCAGACGACGCCATAGCAATTAAGTTAAATGCAAATGGGGATGGATAAGGAAGTTCTCTATAATATATCCTCATATTTTTAACTTTTTTCATGAAATCCTTTGCATTTTCAATATCCATAACATCCTCCAATATCTCCCTTATTGTCTCCCTGTAGAGCGGATGATTGATTTCTCTGCAGTATTTTATTAACATCTCAGCATTAAACTGTTGTCTATTAACACTCATCTTCCTACCCATATACTTCCTCAAAATCATAAAACCCCTTGTTGCAACGTGTCTAAATCTCCTCTTTAATATCTCCGCCCTTTCTAAGGATTTTTTAAGCGTCTCCTCTAAATCTATGTTAAAAAGTTCAACTATGTTGGCTTTTGTCAGTTTTCTATTTTTTGGAAGTATCAAAGCAAAGCCATTATCACTTATTGAAACTCTAACATTGCATTTTTTTAGATTTGATACATAATAGGCAAAAGCCCTTGATATGGCATCATTTGCCCTCCTACCAATTAAGAAGTGGAACACATAATACCTCCTCTTCTCATCTACAAAGTGCTCAATTAAAATTTGCTTATGGTTTGGGACTACCGCGTATCTATCCTGTTCGGTGATGTAGTTTTTTATTGCTCTTGCGGTTTTTTCATCCACCTGATACTTTTCCATTATATCCTCAACACTCATCCACAAAACTTCTCCTCTAAACTTCTGGATATCCAATGCCAAATCATAAGCAAGTGGCAACTGCTCAGAAAACCATGCGGGAATCGTTGGTTTTTCATCAAATGCCTCCTTTACATTAATCCTATTCCCTCTACCTCCAATGTATTTGTATGTCTTTCCCCCCAAAACAAATATATCTCCCCTCATCAACTTCTCCGCAAATTCCTCCTCAACCTCTCCAATGTATTTTGAATTGCAATAAACTGCTACTGATGTCTCATCTGGAATAGTTCCCACGTTCATATAGTAGATTGCTCTTGTTGATTTTCCTCTCTTTCCAAACCTATTATCTTTTAACCAAATTTTTCCATATATGGATTTTTCTTCCATCCCCTTAGCCAAATAGTTGAGAACATCCAAAAAGTCCTCCTTGCTCAAGTCCTTGTAGGGGTATGCTTTCCTCACTAAGTTATATGCCTCATCAATCTCCCAAACTTTCTCCAAACTCATCCCAACAATATGCTGGCAGAGGACATCTAAGCAGTTTTTTGGAATGTGAACTTTATCTATTTTCCTATTCCTTGCATTGTGAGCTAAAACAGTGCATTCAACTAAATCATCCCTATCAAACGCAATGATAATTCCTTTACTCTTTTCATGCAACCTATGTCCACTCCTTCCAATCCTCTGCAATGCCCTTGAAACACTCTTTGGTGAGCCAAGAAGAATAACCAAGTCAATGCTTCCAATATCTATACCTAACTCAAGCGAGGTAGAGCTGTTTTTCGAGATAAAACCGTTGACAACGTAGTTTTCAGTTTCTGAGTCTATTATTCCATAGGCTTCATCGATAAACGTGGGTTTAATTTCCTTAATTTTATCAAAGAATATATCCCCCTCTGCAAGATTGAGTAACTCTTTTATTTCGTGAGCGAGATTTTTATCACCCTTCTTCTCAGCTTTCCTCAAGTAGACTCTCAGCAGCTTAATCATATTTCTCCTGCTTATCTGCCTCTCTCCAATTTCCACTTTCTCTGGATTATACAGCTCTTTTTGTAGTTTGTAGGTACTTATTCCGAGCTTTAACCTGAGGTATCTAAGTCTCTTCCCCATGTTTGGGATTACATCTCTATTTGAATAACCTGAAAATTTAAACTCCTTAATCTTCTTTAGTTCATCTCTCCAAGGCTCTATGATTTCAAAGAATCGTCTAAGATATTCTCCACCCAGCACTGAGACAGTATAGGCCGTGCCTCTTTTTGAAATTATCCTACCTCTAAAATGCTGGACTTCATTGTAATTCCTCTTTCTTATCGAGGCAACAATTCCAAAATATAGCAACAGATCTCTAATGCCATCTGCAAACTCTCTGTTGAAAGTTGTGAATCCTGCTGAGAATATTCTCCCATTTTTAATCTCCAGATACCCGTCTCCATCAAAGTAGCCAGATAAAAATTGCTTCTTATGCTCCAATGGGAGACTATACAGAATTTTTGGAAATGTTCCATGCTTGGACTTTCTGCCACTGTTCCCAACTAATGCCTTAAACATCCCCATGAGAGTTTTAAAGGACAGCTCTAACGCATAAGTACTGACGTTCTGCTTTCTAACTACGGGCTTAACTCCGAATTCCCTTTTCGCTTGCTCTCCATACTTTTCCAGCAGATCTAAGTCACTGGAGAATAAAGTTAAGGTTCCACTTTTCCATGAGCCATCAGCCATCCAGAAGCCGAGGAGACGGGCCATAAAAGGAGTAAAGTTGAGAGGCATGTGGTATTTTCCTTTATCTGTCGTGATTTTTGAAACATTTTCAGTTGACAGCTCAAGAGAAAGTTGCCTCAATATTTCTTTTAGCAGATCCCATCTGAAAGGATAGATCCCATTAAGCTGTTTTATTAGGTGACTACGACTCAACCCCATTTTCTTTGCAAAAGCACTAATTGAGCCAAATTTATCCTGCATCTCTCTTTTTAGTTTGCTCAGGAACTCTATTTTCAGATGAAGGTATGCTGAATCTGGTAGAAACTTAAAAATAGAGACTTCTCTCTCAATAGATGGAAGCTTTCTAAGGACAGCTATGTAATTTCCAGCCTTCAAATTCTCTGCTTCAATCCACTTAAGTTTTCCATTCTCATCAACAGTTAGGAATTTGTGCTCTTTTGTAGCCTTAACTTCAAAGCCAAGAGATGTTCGAATGAGCAAGCCTTCAGCTGAGTATTTAATTTTATGGGGCTTCCTAAACTTAACAAACTTTACTTTTCCATTCTCAATTCCAGTGATTGCTTCTTTTCCATACAACTCCTTTATCATTTTAATTCCATTGTCAGTTAGTATCTTAGAATCCCCTGCAACACATACAACAGCTCTAAGCTCTCCCTTTTTCAATTTCTCCTCAACTTCTAACCTATGTTCCCTGCTTAATGATGAATGATGAGCCTCAATGTTTTTAATGCTCAAATTCCTCAAATTATAAACAACCCTCTCTGTTGCACTCCTTGTATTTGTAAAGATAAGCGTTGTTCTATGCTTTTCAATAAGCTCTTTTAATGTTTTGTAGAGTTTTTTTGATATCTCATCACTTGGAGTGTAAATTAAATCATCCACTGGAGAGATGACCTTTATTTCAGTGTCCTTTAGGTAATTTACATCAACTATTAGGCACTCCCTCCCAACACCAACCAAAAACTTTGCAACTTCTTCTAATGGATGAACAGTTGCACTCAACCCAATCCTTACAAAATCCGCTATTCTATTCAACCTCTCCAAAGATAGAGCTAAATGAACCCCCCTCTTGTTTGTTAATGCATGAATCTCATCAACAATCACATACCTTATAGATTTTAAATGCTCAGAAAATTTTGGAGAATTTAAAGCAATAGCCAAACTTTCTGGGGTTGTTATTAGTATATGTGGAGGTTTTTTAACCATCTTTGATTTTTGATAACTTGTTGTGTCACTTGTTCTAACAGCAACCCTAATTTCATCCAACTCAACACCCAACTCCTTTGCAACTTCATATATTTCCTTTAAAGGTTCTTTTAGGTTCTTTTCAATGTCATTATTCAATGCCCTCAATGGAGACACATATAGAACGTAAATTTTATCCTCCAACTTTTTATTTATGGAGAGGGATATTAATTCATTAATCGCTGCTAAAAAAGCAGATAATGTCTTTCCACTCCCTGTTGGTGAAGAAATTAATACATTTCGCTTTTTGTGAATTTCCATAACTGCATATCTTTGAGGTGGAGTAAAAGCTCCATACTTTCTTTTAAACCATTCTTTGACCGGCTCTTCTAAAATAGCATAAATTTCTTCATCAGAATATTCTTTTTTCAATCTTTTAATTGTTCCAGTATTGCTACCATGTGCCAACATTCCACCCACACTAACACCTCTACAAAAAATTACAAAAATCCAAATTTAAAGATTTTCAAAAAATAACTATAAATTTAAATTTAACAATATAATGAATGATAAAATAAAAAATTGAAAAGATTGGCAATTTAGAGCAATTTGTTGAATGGGTGTGTGTCGATTGGGTTGATACCCATATCTTTTGCAGCTTCTGCAATAACTGCATCTGTCATTGCTACTGCTGGGAATGCTAATTGAGCGTTGTCAATAGGCCCATAGAGGACGAAGTCTCCTGATGCCATAACTTGGACGAGGTTTGCTCCAATATCACATACATGGTGGACGTCTTTTGCAAGTTGTGTTAATCCTTCTTCTCTCAATTTCTTTCTGAATTCTCTCAACCAATCCCACGCTGATGGGATGTTGTGAATACCACTTCCAACAGGCAATCCGAATTTTGCCTTAACTGCAAATGATGCTCTTACTGCATTACCTGCACCGTTTCCTAATGGAGTAACTGCAACGTCAATTAATGGGTATTTAATTCCTGCTTTTTCAGCTAATTCAAGCATACCAACATCTTTTGTTTTACCCCCATTTGTTAAAACATTAATCTTTCCTTCAACTGATGGATCCATTGGGTCGAAACAGAGGACAATTGATGCTTCAAGGTCACTCTCAACCAAGGTTTGGAATTCTTCATCTTCAATGGAGACGTTGATAGAGTTATAAATACACTGGTTTGCATATCCTGCTTCTGTTGCTCTTCTTGCAGCAGCCATTCTTGCTTCTCCTGATGTGGAGTCAAGTAACATTGGACCATCCCAAACTTCAGCAACAAAGTCAATATAATTAACAAGAGCTTCTGGTGTACCACCAAACACTTGTACTAATGCTGGGTTTCCAGTAATGTCTTCCATTTCTGCTTGTTTGTTTATTAAATCCTCTGCTGCTTGTTTGTCAAAGATACCTTTTTTAGGATCTTCTACGATTTTGTGTCTTGCATAGAAGATTGTCCCTGCCAATGCTGTTGGGTATTCTCCTGGCTGTCCTCCAATTTTTCTTCCAGCAATCTCAACTACCATTTGTTCTTTCTCAAATTTGAACATTACATACCACCCCAATCCACTTTATTTTATTTGAAGGAATATTGGCAATACTATGTTGTAGAATACTGTTAAGAATATAATCCCTAAAACCAAACCGTAAACAATACCAACATCTCTTCCAACTTTTTTACCGGCTCTTTGGTATAACTCAGCATTTGTATTTTCAATCATTTCTTCAATTTTATCAAGTTCTTCTTGAATCCTTTTAAAATCTTTTGTTGGTGTAACTACTGAAGGTATTTCAGCCATTCAATCACCCTACTATGAATTTTAACCTATTAAGAATTTTAATATTATTGGAATTCCAACCAAGACAACAGCAAGTAATGAACCAATTGCAAACCCTTTAACAGATTCTGAGCTTACCCCTGATGCTAAACCAATGTCCCTTGTCATTAAACCAACTTTGTATTCTAACTTTTCAAGAAGTTTTTGGCATGCTTCAAGATCTGGCTCAACAACTGTTGGAATACCTTCTATCTCAAATCCACCTTCTGCTTCTTCTCCTCCTGCTCCTCCGCCTTCAAGGTCTAAGACCATTGGTTCTTCGTCTATAGCTCCAGGGTCTTTTGAAATGCACTCTTTTATAGCTGCAGTTATCTTGCTAACATCTTCACAGTCGATTAAATCAACGACTTCGACAATTTGCCTTTGGAATCTTTCGACTGCGTCTTTACCAACGTTTTCTAAGAATGGAATTGCTCCTTTCGCTCCAATAATACCCCCATCGTCACCAATACCATTTTCCCATAACGCTTTAAAACACTGTCCAGTAATGTGTCCCTGAACCTCTGAACCACACAACACCATAAACCTAATGTTTGGGTTTGATATGTAATTTGCTACGACTTTTTCGATTCCTAAGTTTTCTGTGTGGCAAGGTCCTGCTATCGCAGCACCAGCATCAATACATGCTTGCTCTAAACCGTGGGAACCCAAAGTTACAACCCCAACACAACTCTCAGGGTTCCCAACGACATACTCTCCAGACACAATAGGCCATCCTGCCGCAGGGGCTTTCTTATTTGCCATGTTTCAGCACCTCCAAATTATAACAATGGGTGTATTAATGAGAATAACAACAAGGACAAGAACAATCCTATTGCAATTCCTTGAACTTTTCCGTTGTAGTATCCAGCATTATATTTTGCAAGTATTGCTGCATCATTTATTTTTTCAGATATTAATCTCATTCTTGCTTCTATTAATGCAATTTCTGGGGATGTTGGTTTTACTGTTGCCCCTTCTTCTTCTCCTCCTGCTCCTCCGCCTTCAAGGTCTAAGACCATTGGTTCTTCGTCTATAGCTCCAGGGTCTTTTGAGATGCACTCTTTTATAGCTGCAGTTATCTTGCTAACATCTTCACAGTCGATTAAGTCAACGACTTCGACAATTTGCCTTTGGAATCTTTCGACTGCGTCTTTACCAACGTTTTCTAAGAATGGAATTGCTCCTTTCGCTCCAATAATACCCCCATCGTCACCAATACCATTTTCCCATAACGCTTTAAAACACTGTCCAGTAATGTGTCCCTGAACCTCTGAACCACACAACACCATAAACCTAATGTTTGGGTTTGATATGTAATTTGCTACGACTTTTTCGATTCCTAAGTTTTCTGTGTGGCAAGGTCCTGCTATCGCAGCACCAGCATCAATACATGCTTGCTCTAAACCGTGGGAACCCAAAGTTACAACCCCAACACAACTCTCAGGGTTCCCAACGACATACTCTCCAGACACAATAGGCCATCCTGCCGCAGGGGCTTTCTTATTTGCCATGTTTCAGCACCTCCAAATTCAAATTATAGACCTATTAAGCTTAAATTCGTTTTAATCACTAATATCACTACTAACACAAGAATCGCAAGTGTTATCCAGAACCCAAAGAACATACCTTTAAAAAGCCCTGAAATTTTATATACTCCATCTCTGTTGTCGAATGTATTCAATGGCGGGTTTCTTGGGTCTAATGAGTTCTTGAGTGCTGTTGCCAATCTCTCTAATTTTTTAACTTCTTCTTCAACATGAGTTAAATCTACAACGAGGACATCCTTTCTCATTTCTGCCACAAGACCACTATTAACTTCCATAACTACATCGATCTCTGGACATATCTTGACAACTTCCATTATACCACCTTACTCTTCTTCCTTCTTAGGCAATTCTGGGGTGTAGAGGACACAGCATGCATCTCTTAATGACATCTTCACATATGTTCCATATGCAATAGCCCAAAGTATTGCAGCAACGATTGTTGAGATTAGATCTAATTTAGCAATGGCAAAGACTAACCATGTTATTAAACCACATGCCACTGCAAGAGTTAATGTTCTTTCGTGGCTCTCATTTGGACCTAAACATGCGTTGAAAGGATGCAATATTGACATACCTGCTCCAATAAATGCTAATGCAATAATTCCATTTTTAACTGCATTATCAATGAACACATCTGCTGAAAATCCTCCTGCATAAGCGACACAGAATCCAAGGATTGCCAAAGCTCCTGCAAGGGAAAGTTTTGTCATACTTTGAACCATAATTGGGATTTTCATACCTACTGGATTTACTGTTAACCTACCAATTATAAATCCAACAACTATTGCAATAACTGCTGCAAGTATTGGTGTTACAATTTCAGGAATACCAAATACCTTAGGAATTAAAACTCCTGCCAATGCAGCCATTGTTCCCATACCTAAACTAATCATACCAATGGATGGAACCCCAGTACCTAAACCATAAGCAGCAACTTTCCTAACAGTGTTTGCTCCAGCAACACATGCTCCTGCTGCTAATAACCCACCTATCAACATTGACAAACTTGGAACAAAGTGAGCAACATACATTCCTACTATAGCCAAGATTGCCCCTACAGCCAAAACTTGGTTTTCTGGATATACTTCTGCTGCATGACCTCCTCCACCATGAGCCATATTACCACCAACTCAATTTTTAATTTTTATTGTTTTTGTGTAGAATCCTTGTTTATGCTTATATAATAGGCAAAGCCATAGCCTAATTTATGCCAAACCTGCCATTCCTAATAATACAAGTCCACACAATAATGATGCTACGAATGATGCTATAACCCCATTTGGCATTTTCTTGAATTTTGGATCGTGGAATCCTTCGATTGTTCCTCCAATGTTATAGGACGCAAGAACCGCATTTATGAAGAAAAACCCAACTGCTAAAATTCCAGCAATTGCTGTGTCAAATCCTAATTGTTTTAATGCAATGTACGCAAGAGCCCCACCAATACCTCCAAGTCCTGCTCCAATTAAACCACTAACAAAACAAACTGTAGGAACTGCGTGACCAGTTGTACCTGGTGTGATGTAAGGTCTTTGTTCATCTCCTGTTATAGGGTCTTTTTCACACTTATCTGCTGCTGGAACAACCCCTACTCCAAATACATAAATCAACTGCCCAATCAACATTGTAATACCAAGCATAATCATTGAACCTACTGCTCCAGAAAGAGCAATTAAAGCCAAGTGTGCTGGATTGAATACGTCAACTCCTGCCTGAGCAGCCATTGCTGCAGCAGCCATTAATCCAGTAAACCCTGCACCTGCCGCTAACTGTGTTGTACCTGTACCTACCCCAGTTGATGTAGCCATTGCTGCTGGAGCTCCACCGACAGGAACAAAATGAACACTTGCATTAATTATAGCCCCTGCAATTGTAATTTCTGCAAGAGGTATCAATAAACTCACAGCATCCATGATATCACCACATTCCATGTTTATAGTCAATTTTGAATTTGTTGTGTCATACAAACTTATTTTGTGTATGGTCCGTATTTCTCTCTTGCAAATACCTCAACTTTTCTATTTAATATTGCAGCGACAACAACAATTAAAAGCCCTATAATGATCGCAATAACTGATTTTGTCATTAAATCATTTCCAAGAATTTCACCTAAAACGCCTCTCCAACCATCTAAGAATATAATCAAACCAAAGCAAAGCCCTGTTAATGGTCCACCTAATCTTGAACAGAAGTACGATGAGTCCAAACCATTTCTTAAACCATATTCTGCTTTAATATCAATATCTCCATGGTTAGCGACAGGAACCCCTCCTCCAAATGGATACTTTTGATATTCTCTTTCAGCACCATAGTGAACGTCTCCTGTGGAGGAACCAATTGCCCCAACTGTAATACCAAATATCAATGCTACCAATGGCAATGGGAATGGGTTTCCTAATACATTATTTGCTAAATATGCTGCAAAAACCATACAGAATACCGCTATAAATCCATGCCCTACTATAGGCCCTAAGTGGCTTAAAACAACATCCATGTAAACTGGTTGACCGAAGTTCTTTGATTGACCAACAATTCTACCTAAGTATGAGCTAACTGCATAAGCTCCATGAACAAATGCTGCCACACCAGAACCAGCTACCAATGCAAGAACAGGATTCAACCCATAGTTTAATAATGCCCATGCTATTGCACCAGCAACAGCAACATACAAACCGTATGAAACTGGCTCCCCTGAAATTGCCTTGTTGAAGTATCTGTGGATGTTACCCATTTGTGGAGCTAACTGAACCTGTGAGTTAGGGTTGGACTGAGAACCTACGTCAGACTCTAAGTCTTCTGCACATCCAGCAATTGTTGCTGCTGCTCCTGCCAAAGCCAACGCTCCAAGGGCTATTAATGTAGTATCCATTTTTTCACCTCACAAAATAATATTAACATTAACACAACACAACCCCAAATAAAATAAGATATTTTTTATCTTTCCTTATATAATATATATTCTTTTCCATTTGATTTCGCAAAAGTCAGATTAAAGAATTTTTTATTTTTACTTAAGATTTTTGTATCTTTTACATATTGTTACTAAATCTAAAACAATATAAACATAATTAAAAAAAAAATTTATTAAGGGCAAAAGCCCTTAGTGTGCTGGAATAATTGGATCTCTTTCTCCTGCTGGTTCGAATTCTCTTAAAGCACCTCTTGCAAACTCTTTTCTTGGGTGTGCAAAGTCGAAGATCAATGATGGATCTGCGAATGCTACTTTAATTAATGGGTTGAGAGCAAATGCATCTCCTCTTGCTGAGTGTGCTGCTTGTGTAATACCTGCGTATTCTCCTTGGTGACCGACGTTCATTGCGTAGTTTGGATAGTTTGGACCTCTCAATTCTAATGGTGAGGACTCGTCGTTTCTAATTGATAATGAGTTAGCGGCACCACATTGGTCTTGCAAGTCGTATCCGTAGAATCCTAATCTGCTGTGGTATTCTTTGTGTAAGATTTGGCTTAAGTACCATCCGTTCAATCCAGCGTTTGAGTTACCAGTAGCTAATGCGGTAGTAATTCCTGCTGCTGCAGCTGTAACTGCTGCTCTTTGGGAACCTCCAAAGTGATCCTCTAACAACGCTGGATATTCGTCATATTGCTCTAATGCGTATAAGGTCACTTCTGTTGCAATGTCCTCAACTACATCCATAGTTGGTTTAATTGAGTTACATCCTCCATATTTCTTGGTTATGTAATCATATCCGTAGTAGGAGAAGTCATCTAAGATGTCATCTGTGTAAGCTGCGGTTGCATATTGTGTGAATCCGACACCACCAGACATGTAGGAACCAAGCCAGATTTGGTCGTATAACATTGCCCCTGCACCAACGACTTCTAATGCTTGTTCTACTGGGTCATCACTTACCCTTGAAGTTTGGACAATATCTGCTAAGATACCGAATGGAATTCCACCTGGTTCGTTTGGACCTCTTGCTCTTCTTGCTGGTAAGAGTGTACCCATTTGGATAACGTCTGCGTGTTTTGCAGCGTAGGAGAAGTCAGCAATTGCTGCCTCCCCAGCACAGAGCTTGTATGCTGTAATGAAGGACATACCAATTTGCATTGCAGACCATCTTGCAATTGTACCTCCATCACAAACTCTACCGACTAATGTTGGTACTCTGTTGACTTGGTATGTTCTTTTACCGATAGCTTTCTTGATTTGTTCTGCTTGTTCTTCTGGGAACAATTTGTTGATGTCAATTAAGAACTTCTTGTCAATCTCATCTGCTAATTCATCGTCTCCAGTGAATATCTTAGCGTAACAGTCCCATGCTAATGCTGGGTGGACCTCAACCATGTGCTCTTGGACAACTGCCCCACCAGGTAATGCGTGGTTGATGGTTTCCATGTATTCGTTGATTGTTTCTGGTGTAACTTCTACCCCTAACCTCTTCTCTAAAACTGCATGCGCAGTATCCATACCAACGATAACAGTTCTCCTAATGTCATCCCACATTTGTTGCATTGCAGCGTTGTTCATGAAGTGTAAGTCATCTCCTTCAACAATGTAGTCTGTTCCAGAGAGTTTGTATGGCATTAATTTTCTTTGACCTAATGGAACCCCAATGTCTGGATTGTAGAATGGAATTCCTCCTCTTTTCTCAAGTAATTTTTCTGCTGCTTCAACGAATTCTCTTTTTCTTGCTGATTGTTTCCATCCTCCAAATACGTAGAACTTTGTGTATTTTTCTTTTGGATCTTCTTCAAATTTCTCCTTCAATGCTTTTAAGAATAATTTCTTTTCTGCTTCCATAGGCTCACCTCAAGGAATTTGTGAGGAATTTTGTTATTTTTCTATTTTAGTTTTAGGTTATTGATTATTTAAGTTATTAGTCATGAGTAAGGTTAAAGATTTTGATTTAAAGCCAAGAGAGAAATAAGTTAGTTTAGAGTTCTTTGAATACATCTTCTGTTGGGCAGAATCCACCAAGGGTTCTTGCTCTGTGGATTCTCTTAACTACTGTTAAGAGCTCTTTGTCTTCCCTCATTGGAATTCCGTCTTTTCTGTAGATTGTTGTAATTTCTCTTAATTTTTCTTCTGGTAATGGCTCTCCAACATCTACTGGTTCATCCAATGGTCTTCCAACTTGGTCTTTTACGTATACTACGTGTCCTGTTTTCTCATCGTAAACATATCTTTGGAGAGCGTCGAACATCAAACCATTTTCATCCAATCTTAATGAGTGCCCGTGGACAGTTGCCCCCCTGATACCACATCTTGCTGGGTCGAAGAATGCTGTATCGATAAGGAAGTTCTTGGACAATGCCTCTAAGTCGCTTTCTCTCATTTCGATAACTTGTCTTCCTGATAAGGTACCTGTATCTACCCCTCTGAATCTCCACATGTATGTTCTTGCTCTGTCGTATGGTTGAGCAGGAGCGAAGTACATTGAATCTGCGAACTGGATGTATCTAATTCTGTGTCCTTCTTTTGCTCCGTTGATTGGCTCAACTAAATCCCTTACGTAGTCCTCTGGTAAGTCCATTTCTTCTAATGGTGGGTGAATTGTTTTGTAATCTTCCCCTGGTTGTCTGTGACCCATTATTTTTACAACATCTTCATCTGGAATTTCTCTTAACTTTTCCAATTCAACATCTGGGTTCATGTGGTTTCTTCTGTTTTGTGCAATTTTTGTTTCACCTGGGTAGAATTGAGGCTTGTATGCCATAAAATCACCTCATTAAGTTAAGTGCTTTTTGATTTTTTCAATTATCTCATCAATCTTAGTTTGTGGGCAAGATTCACCCCTAACTACACCTGTCACTATATCAACAATCATTCCTTTTGTTTGTGGTTCAACAGGCATAACATTTAGAGTTTTAACCCCAACCTTTGCGAAATCTTCCATATCTACTGGACACTGGCAAACGACAATTGTTGGTATTTCAACGTATCTCAAGAGCAATCGAGCTTTATAAACCACGTGGTTGATTACATTTCCAAAATGCACAACACACAATTTATGTCTATTTATTTGGGCAGCCTCTTCAGGCTTAAGCCCAAAGGTTGAACCTAAACTGCCATGTGGAGCATCGTGAGGAATTCCGCTTCCAGCATCTAATACAAGAACACTTGTCTGAATCCCTGCTTCCCTGATTCCATAGGTTATTTCACATACTGGTTTTGTTATATGCCTCCTCCCTGGTGACATTGCAACTACTACTACATCATTTCTTAATGCCTCTGCAAAAGTACCTCTCTGAGCCAGTCCTCCACCTTCACCGAGACCCATTACTGCCCTACAGTCAATGATTTGTTCTTTTCTACCTACTGGCATATTACTCCTCTTTACTACTTTTTTCCTCATCTTCTTTTTCTTCTTCTTTTGGAATTATTTTGACGGCAGATTCAAATTTACTTCTTGGATCGGTAATTCCAATCAATCTTTTATCTATTTCATTGACAAATCTCTCTCCATACTTTATATAGTCAGTTACTGTTGGCTTATCTTTCAAGAATTTACCAACTTTAATGTTGTATCCAAATGGGAAGAGCTCTTCACAGATTTCTTTGAGTTTGTCTAACTCGCTGTCATCTTTAAGCGTTATCCAAAACCTCCCTGCCATAACTGTAAGTTCTACAGGAACTCCTCCAACGCTAATTATTTTTCTTTCTGAATGATTTACTGGTGTTCCTTTTGCAGGCCCATAGTAAACGGTTTTTGGGAGGGGCTGCCCATGGATAATAATTCTTTCAGTAGTTTCTAAGGCATAAACTTTATTTAGAAATTTTTCAGTTGTAGTGGCTTTTAAATATCTGTGAGGAAAAACTTCAACTTCTATCATCTAAATCACTTAGATTTTGTCTTTAATTTCTAATGCCCCTTCAATTACGTATTTCAATGGTTCTCTGAATTCATCAATTGCACTGTAAACTGCACCAACTAATGCTGATGTTTTTTCTGGTGAGAACATCTGGGTTCCAGCATCTACACACATCGCAGCACATACTGGTGGGATTGCAAATCCTTTGCTGTGTCTTGTAACAACGTGGTTTCCGTGGAAGATACCTGGACCTCCCCCACCGTAGATGGAGTGGCTGAAGAAACTGAAACCAACTGCAGTACCTTCTGCTCTACCAAAGTCAACTCCTGGTAATCCAGTTTCGTATTCAAGTATGTCGTTGTAGTACAAGATTGTTGATGCAACGTTTTGTGCTGCTCTTGCTGCACCACAGTTTACGATAACTGCAGCAACTAAACCTGCTGCTGCGTAAGCGTTCCATTTAGCAACATCAACTGGTTTGTACATTACGAATCCTGACGGTAATTTCTTGTCTTCTGTAATGACACCATCTTCTAATGCTCTTTCAACAACTGATGCTACAACGGTACCAACAG